>JAGFJJ010000004.1 GCA_024102815.1 Phycisphaerae bacterium | reverse complement strand
GGTTACACTCTGTCACGAACGGCCTCCGTGCCTCGGCATGATTGCGTTGGAGCAAACCCTATCATACCAGGTTCGAAGGCCTTCCTTATGCGCGAATCAACGTCAACTCATGAAATATCCGGGTTAGTTTGCAATGCCGCTGTTTCGACCTGGCCGGAGACGGCACGGTGGACCTAGCCGACTTTGCCCTCTTTGCAGTCGCCTTCACCGGGGGATGAGGCCATTCAGCGACTGTCGTCACTCTGTTCGTTTTGAGGGATCCTGACAATGAGATCGCCTCGGACGAACTTTCTTTATCTTGTGATACCATGGTTGTGGTATGCGCGGCCTCCCGAGAAACTTCGTAAGCGTTCGGCCGAACCAATTACCCACAATTCCGTTGGCGATGCAATATCCGAGGTGGGCGTTAGTGAGGCGGTTGAGACCAGGCCATAGAACCATGTTTCTAGGTGGCCGGCCGAGCGCTCGCGACATGTATCCGCCGAGTCTCGCGACGGCGAGCAAATAACGCGACGCGGTGGGCTTAATGGAGCCGGGTGGTTTCGGATCGATATGATCGAGTAGGCGTTGCTCGGTCTTGGTGAGCACGAGCCCGGCAGGCGCGTCTTGGTCGGTACGGTTGATCATGCAAAACCAGAAGATCCGCCAGCTCACGAAACAGTAGATCGATATGAGATTGGTCAAGCGTGTGGCAGTTCGGAGCTTGGCCTCCTCTGCCTCGCAGCCATGCTATCGCTCACGACATTGTGCACTTGTTTGCGCGAGTTTTCGCCATCATCACCAGTGGTTTCAGGCATCAAAGGCCTCACTTCATCAGGGGCCGCGGCATATAGATTGTGTTGCGACTCGCCACCTTTGCGGCGGCCCAGTTGATGGAGTCATGGCTTCCACGACTCGAGCTCTTCGCAGGCACGATCATCGCCTCCGCGATCTGGTCCGATCGACCGGAGTCATTGGACACGCGACGCGACGAGGTATTCCATGCTCGACAGCACGCGGCTGGCTCACCGCGGCTCCCGCCAAGGTCATCACTCTGGACGTCATTGATGCAGACTTTCGTGACCTGCAGCGTGAGGTGCTCGCTCTTCGGCAGCGCGTCGATCGGCTTGTTGCCGTTCTCAGGCTCGTAGTCGTCTTTGTGAGAGTCTGCGGTGCCTCGCTCGCCTACACTCGGCTCCCCGATGCAGCTGTAAAGGTCTCGCTGCTTCGAGCCATCGAGCGCTCGCGTTCCGTCCAGTCGTTGCGCGCCGTTCTGCGCATATTGCAATTGTCGTAGTCGCGGTACCGTTCGTGGAAGCGGGAGGACCGTGCTCAGCCCAAGTGGCGAGAACTCGAGCACAAAAGCGCAGAATGTATTGGCGGGCAGCGGGGAGGACATTTTCAGGAGCTACAGTGTGAGTACTCCTCGTCTGCCGGAAGTCGCGCACATGGCAGAATCGCTGGCTTGGCGCATCCCGTCTATCCACCGTCCTGCGAAGCGCGCTCGAGCTCGGTTCGCCATTTGGCAGCTTCGGCTGGCCGGTCCCACTGCTCGTACAGCCCCACCAGACGCCCAATCGTCTCCCGTCGCGCAATGCTATTCCTGTTTGTTTCGATTCTTGAATAGGTTTGCATCAGGATGGACTCGGCTTCTTTGAACTTCCCCTCTCGAGCACACGCCTCACCCAACATGCTCGCGGTCGTGAGTCGCTGGATGTCGGTGGAGGGCTGTCGGGATTCGCGGATGGTCAGGCTCTCGCGAAGCACAGATTCCGCCTCGGCGAGGCTCCCCTGATTCAAGAGTGCACAACCAAGACCGTCCTTTGCGGCCGCGAGGTCAAGATGATCGGCGGGCAAGATTGGCTGCCAGATGCCCAGTGCCTCCCGGTAGAGCCCTTCGGCACTCGCGAACTTCTTCTGATCGATCATCAGCGAGGCGATATTGTTGATGTTCTGTGCCACGGCGGGATGATCTGGGCCAAGGACAGTCCGGCGTATATCGAGTGCTTCGCGAAGCAAGGATTCCGGTTCAGTTAGGTCTCCGCGCAGGTGAACGAGATTCGCCAGATTGTTAAGTGCATCAGCCACTATCGGGTGCATTGGTCCAAGGAGCCTGCGTCTCATGGCCAGTGCGTCACGGAAAAGCGCCTCGGCCTCGGCGAGATTGCCCTTGTTCTGCATCAAGAGTGCCAAACTGTTCAGGCTCTGTGCGATCTCGATGTTCTCCGCGCCGTACAGACGACGACGCATTTCCAGCGCCGCACGATAATGCCGCTCCGCCTCGTTAAGCTTTCCTTGCACGCGCAGCGAAGCGGCAAGGCCCTGTTCGGCGCCGGCCACGTTCACGTCGTCGCCTGGATGAAGGCGCCGTAGAATCTCAAGGCTCTGGCGCATCAATGATTCCTGCTCCGCATAATTTCCCTCTGCGCCAACCACGCCGGCAAGATTGCCCATGTCCTCGGCCACTCTATCGGCCGCGTCTTCGTTTGACGATCCTTGGTGGAGCGCCAACGCGGCTCGCAGCTGGTGCTCCGCTTCGAGATAGTGGCCAATCGCAAAGTAAGTCGTGCCAATGGTGGAACGCAGATCGGCCTCGACACTCGGTTGACCCCTGAGTTTCCCGGCGTCGACGGTCGCGGCGGCTTCGTCGAGCGCCTGTCGAATGGTGACCTCGCTTCCCTGCGCTTTCGCGGGATCGACAGACGCGAGCATTTCCTGGAGAAAGCTGTTGACGGCTGCAGCCTTTGCTGCAGAGCGCGACGACTCCTCGGAGCGTGTCAGCGCCAGTCTCTCCGCCTCACGCGCTCGGACAAAACCGATGGCCACCCCGATCGTTCCAAGCATGAGGCTTAGCCCAACCGCAGTGGCGCCGATCAGGCCTGCACGGTGGCGGCGAGCGAATTTTCGTAGCCGGTAGCTTCGACGAGGCGGTATCGCCAACACCGGTTCGTCCGCGAGAAATCGCCCAATATCCTCCGCCAGGGCGTTGGCCGTCCCGTAGCGGCGCGAGCGCTCCTTCTCCAGGCACTTCAGGACGATCCAGTCGAGGTCACCCCGAATCGTGCGTGTGAGATTTGCCGGCTCTGATTGGCGTTGCTGCGCGATCTCGAGGGCCCTGGAGCACGAGCGGTTTGTGCCCGCGGACGAAGCGGCGATGGCCGCGAAACGCAAGCTGGGCTTGAGCGGCTCCTCTTCGCGGATGAGCCGCTGGATCTCCGCCAGGGGTGTGGACCGCAGTCGTTCGCGCTGGAGAGGTGTACTCCCCGCGAGTAGTTCATACAGCAACACGCCAAGTGAGTAGACGTCACTTCGCGTGTCGACGTCGATGCCGGCTACCTCGGCCTGCTCCGGACTCATGTACTCCGGCGTTCCGATGAGCTGATGCATTTCGGTAAAGAGGGTCTTGTCGGTGAGACGGGCGCCGGTCGCCTTGGCAATTCCAAAGTCGATTACTTTTGGTACGGGCCGGCCGTCGGCAACGGTGACCAGGACATTGGTCGGCTTGAGGTCTCGATGGATGATCCCTTTCTGATGCGCGTGCTGCACGGCGTGGCAGACATCCCGGAACAGCTCAAGACGTTCACTGACCGCCAATCGTCTCTGGTCGCAGTAGCCCGTCACGGGCTCACCGCGAACCAGTTCCATCACGAAGTAGGGGCGACCCGTCTTTGTGGCGCCGGCGTCCAGCACCCGCGCGATGTTGGGATGATCCATCATCGCCAGCGCCTGCCGCTCGAGCTCAAACCTGGCGATCACCTGCTTGGTGTCCATTCCTGCCTTGATGATCTTCAGGGCCACGCGCCGCTGTACCGGCTCGCACTGTTCGGCCATATATACGGAGCCGAAGCCCCCTTCGCCGATCAACTGCAGCAGTCGATAGCGATCGATGCGCGTGCCCGGAATTTCACCGGGCGGCAGAGCTCTGGGGCGAGCGGCACCCAGGCCGACGCCGGTGGGCGCGCTCATGAACCGAGAATCGTCCAATGTGCCAAGAAGATCTATCGCTTCGTCGGCGGTTTGATGGTCCGAACCGCATGCCTGCCTGATGAACGCTTCACGCTCCACGGCGGGAAGTCGAGCGCTTCGAGAAAGCAATTCCTTGACACGTTCCCGATTGGCGGAGTTCACGGTTTCCGTTCCGACTCTCTCTCCCGCTGCACCCATCGCAAAAGCCACGAGCGGGCGTAGCGCCACTCCCGATCTACGGTACTTGGCGCAATGCCCAGTGCAGCAGCCGTCTCGTCGATCGACAGGCCCGTATAAAAGCGCAATTGTACCACGCTTGCCGCCCGCGGGTCTTCCATGCGAAGCGCCTCGATCGCCGCATCGATTTCGAGCGCGTCCTGGACGGTTTCTTCGTGTGCCAGATCCGCGACGCTGGCAATGGCTCGTATGGCCCCGGCACCGCGTTTTTTGGCCCCGAGGCGGCGGGCGTGCTCGATCAGAATGCGGCGCATCGCCTCCGCTGCGGCCGCATAGAAATGTGCCCGACTGTCCCATCCGAGGTTTCGCCCGTCCACCAGTCGCATGTACGCTTCGTGAACAAGTGCAGTGGCTTGAAGCGTGTGACCGCGTCGCTCGCCGCGCATTCGTCGCGCCGCAAGTTTGTGCAAGGATCGATAGACCAGCGGCAGGAGTTCACGGGCCGCCTGCGCGCTGCCGGCAGCGGCCTCGCCCATGAGGCGCGTGACCTCCGCGGCACCCTCGTCGGGCGATGGCGCGGATTCGTCGAATTCAGAAGCGGAGCGGGTCATACCATGTATCGTGCGCTTGATTATACTTGGCGGCACCGTTCCGGGCGACGCACGCTCGGCATATCCTGTTCGTTGTCATGATTACTGCGCGACAAAGTGAATCTGAACGACGGCGTAGTCACGAAGGTCCACGTCGCCGTCCCCGTCGTAATCCGCCGTAGCGAACAGCAAGTCGCTGCACGTGCCACCGGGCACGGGGCCTGACGGACCGCCAATGCACGAAGCGAAACTGCCGAACATGGCCAGGTTCAATTCACTTAGCGTGACCTGCCTTATGATGCCGCGGTCGGTAATCTGGAGGTCCCTGGCGAACTTTTCCGGTTCGCCATTTGTTTGCAGCAGAATGTGTACCGACGTCGGATGGGTCGGGTCAAGTATCGCGGCTTGGCCGCTCGGTGTTACACCGTCGGGCGTCGACTCGCAACGGATCTTCAGGGCATATAGGTTGCCAGGGCAGTCATCGAGAAGCCCGTCGACCGGATTTATGTCGGTGGCCGTTCCGCAACCGGGAATTCCGAGACACCCGGGGGCTTGGCAACTCCGTTCGCACGCATCGCGCACGCCGTCGGCATTACAGTCCGCGAAGTTGTAGCGGCCGATCTCCTGGCCCGAATCAAGACGGGCGACGATTACAACGTCGTTTTGCTGGGCCACGGGAGCGCCGTTCACAAGCGCCGTACCGTAAAGAATTGCATCGGGTTCGGGAATACCCGCGCTTGCCGCACTCGAACAACACACGACGACACCTGTGACGACTGCACCCATCGTTCGCAACATGGGATAACCCTCCCGCCAGAGAATCCTGCTCTTGCCACTTCCACGCCAACATATTTCATGGGCTTCAGCAGCCCAGGTTCATTCGTTTGCAATGGACCGTTCAACGACCTCTCTGCTTCAATCGACCTTGTCTTCGCGGCTCACCAATTCAAGGTCCAGCGTTCCGATCAATCGAGCACCCACGAGAGAAATCGATCAAAGCCCTCAGCCCCTTGCGCGCCTGCCCCGGCCATCGCGCCGACCTTGACCAGAGTCAAACCCACCGACACTTCCGAGGCTACGATCCCGCCGCTGACCTTGGTGCCGCCAGGAAGACTTGCCGCCCAGTCGCCCGCCGCATTGGCCGCTTGGTGGATCGTGGGCGAACTGTCGTACGTAGCTTGGGCCGTCGCGGCAATCGCCGCGCCCGGGCCGCTGATGAAGCCCCCGATCGTGATAGCGGTGGTCCCACCCAGATGTGCGCCCTTTTCCACCGTGGGATCCTTGATGAACTCGTAGGCCTCCACCGCGTTGGAGGCAATGCCGAGGCCGGTGGCAATCTTGCCAACGACCGGCGAGACTTTGAACGCAGTGAGGTCGCGCGCCGCATCCACTGTGATGTTGGCCGATTCGGCCAAATTGGTTGCGCGACTGTATTCGAGGAAGTCGAGAGCGGAACTGGTCTTGTCCGAGACTTCCGCGGCGGTGTCGATAAGCGAACAGATGCTGTCGTCGTCCTGACCGGTGGGGTCGGTTCGATTCAGCGGGTTGTTCTGCACGTAAGCGTAAAGGTTGGCTTTCCGGGGCTGGGAGAGGTAACCCTGGAGTTCGTCAGGCAAGAGCATACCAGGGCTTCCATACTTCGGGTCCGGCGAAATGAATCGTCCCACAGCGCCGGCCAGGCATCTCGCTTCAAAGTACTGGAGTCTCGACTCTTCATCCTGCTCCTTTTGCGCGAATCCATACGGCTCGTGAGCCGGCGCGCCTGGTTCAAACATGTTCCGCAGACCGCCGAAAGGGTAGAATGCAATCTCCTTTACCAATGCGCCCTGGTGATCAGTGACTACGCTTGCCGAGCCCAGGTGATCGCCGTGATAAAACACGACAGTGCGGGCGTCCGCGCTCTCTGGAAGGATAATGCGCTGAGACGGAGCCGTAAGCCACATCGCCCCGGCGGACGCAAGGAAATCTGGGTTTTCTGCCACGCCGGCTGGCAAAGACTTTTCGCGAAGCAGCCAGTGCAATTGCTGCGGGTCAAGGGCCTGAATCTGCGCGTCGGGCGTGGACACGTGCCGCTCCGGTACGAAGGGCTGCAGCCGAGGCCACGCGACCAGCATTTGTCCGGCGGGAATGACGAGCGGATCCATCGGCGGAAGATATGCGCCTCGGACAGCGACCACGCGAGCGGTAGCCGCATCGACCCAAAGCGCTACTCCGATCGGGACGGGCGAATCCGTCGCCACCGGCCGATAGTCCGTCCCGGTCCATTCGTAGACCTGAGCGTCCTGACCGAACAACTCGCCAATGATCTGCGAGGTCTGCACCGCGATGGTCAGAAGATTCCATCCCGCGACGAGCCGAATGCGCTGCACGCGCATGCGTCCGGGGTCAAGTGTGCCGGTGACTTTGGCCAGCCGCCGATCGGCATCAAAGACATATTTCGTCGGCGCGTTACCGGGACGATCTTCGAAGTTCGGGTTGACGTAGAATGTCCGTTCCACCCGTTCACGCGCCGTGACGAGTTTCACTGTGCGGCGATCCGAGTAGTCATAGACATATTTCGCTTCCGCGCCCGGACGGCGGTAACGCACGAGCCGATTCTTGAAATCCCAGTACAAGGTCGCGCCATCAGTCTCTGTGGTATTGCCGTTGTCGTCGTATTCCGACGTGCCGGCATGCTGCGCGGCGGACAGCGCGTGCGGCCCCGGGGGATCGCCGGGCAGTCGGCCGACACGGTTCTCGGTTCCGGCTGTGCCGCCAATGGTCAAGAGCCCGAGATCCATCGCGGCATCGGTCAGATGCCCGACCTCGCCCTCTGCCGGGGTGGACTGCCTGAGCATATTCCCGATTCGATCATATGAGTAATCGAGTTGGCCCAGGTCGGGCGTGACGCCATCCGCGGGTGCATACTTCACCTGGGTGAGTTGATACAGGTCATCATATTGGAAAGATTGAGTATTCCGTCGCGGCGAATTCACTGGGACTGCCTGCGAGCCCGACTGCGGACGTAGGTCGTCAATGCGTGTGATGTTGGAAGCAGGATCGTAGGTGTAGCCGTAATGGATGAGGTCGCCGCCCTCGGGCGAGACGGTCTGCAACGCGGACAAGCGATCGCGGTCGTCGTAGGAACTTGTGGTGACCACCCCGTTGCCAAATGTGAATTCCGTCGGCCGACCGGTCGGATCATAGCTCGCGCTCGCGACGATGATCTGCCCGCCCGCGCCGCCGCCGGCGGTCTCGAGGAAGGACGCCTCATTGTACGTGTACCCGCATCGATCGCCGTCCGGGTAGTCGACGCTCGTAATGCGATCCATCGTGTCGTAGGCGAAACCCGTCCGAAATGATGTCGCAACGCCGAGCAGCGGATCCAGGATGCGCTTGACCACCCAAACCGGATTGCCGCGGGCATCGTACGAACGATACTCTTGTCCGGAGAGATCCTCGACCGAAGAGAGCCGTCCGCCCGTAAACGTCGCTGTGGCCGATTGTCCGTCGCCGAAGTCCACGTCCTCCGCCGGGATATCGTACACGTAGCGAACGTCCACGGTGTCATCCTGACCACCGCCCTGGTCGAGGTAGTTCTCGGTGACGAGCCGATTGGCATAGTCATAGGTATAGGCGACCTGCCGCGCGCTTGCATCGGTCGTCAGCAGAAGGTTGCCGACGTCGTCGTATTCGTACGTCAGGCTGCCCCTGTCCGGATCGTGCAGCGACGCGTTGCGCCGGAGCGAATCGTAGGTCATCGACTTTCTGTTGCCGTGCGCGTCGACGATGTCAGTGAGACTGCCCAGCGTATTCCACGTGTAGTGTGTATGGCCTTCTTGGGCGGAGTTTCTCGCCTCTGTAACCTCGACGACCCGGCCGAGCCCGTCGATGCGGACCACCAGCGGCGTGTCGGTCGTAGCCATGTCGTTCTCGTCATGCTCCGTTCGCGTGAGGGGGCCGTAGTCGGTGCGTGTTTCCGTTCCATCCGGGTGAATAGTCTGCACGCGACGACCCTGGGCGTCGTACGCCATCGTGTCCTTCGGCATCGTTGGGTCGGGAGCCTCATAGTCAGGTCCCGACGTGAAATAGGGGAGCCATTGTTGGCGAGGGAGCTTGCGACTATTAAACGTGACGGCATCGACGAATCGCCATTGACCGTCCTCGGCTTCGATTTTCGATCCAAGGCCGCGGCCCAGACCGTCGGTGTAGGTATAGGTGTCAAACGTACCACCCCCGAGTTGCTCTCGCACAGAGGTGATGATCCGACTGATGGGCGAGCCCAGCTTGTAGGCGTATCTTGTCTCTGCACCGCCCGGCCGGCGTATGGCAACCGGTCGGCCCAGCGCATCGTATTCCAACGAGGTCGTCGCGCCCGCGAAATCCACCATCGCGGTCACCTTCCCTTGCCCCATGTCGTAAGCCGCGGTCGTAATCAAATCGTAGGATTGCAGATGCACCGCTTCCGACAGTGGGTAGACGTGCAGCACGTCATCGTAGGCGATCGAGCGACTATGATCGTTGGCGTCGATCATCGTAATGACGTTACCGAAGTCGTCGTATTCCCTGCGGACGGCGGAGATGTAGCGATCGCCAGTATCGAGCCAGTCCTGCCGCTCGATGAGGTCGCCGAACTCGTCGTACTCAAACAGGGATTCGGCGACCTTCTCCCCATTGCGATTGCGCGTCGTCGCGTGCGACCTTCGGTCCATCAGCCAGATGTCCGGGTGGTAGGCGAACGTGTTTTCGACGTGTGTTTCATCGCCTTCAGTGTCGGCCACGCCGCGTTGGTCTACCACGAGCGCGTTTCCGAAATCGTCCACCTGGATTTCCGTACGGACGATTACCGGGTTTGCGGTTTGCTCGTAAACCTGCAGGTCGCTCGTGGCGTTGAAGGCGAAGCAAACCTCTTGCCCGTCGGCCGATGTGCCCACGACGCGATCCTGCAGCGTGTTCTCTATACGCTCGAAGTGCGTCCCAGTGGCGTCGCTGACGTCGCGGCTCAAAATCATCCCTTTGCGGCACTCGGCTCCGGCTCCTGTGTCGAATTCATACTTCGTAGTCCGTGTCGGTATTGAATTGTCACCGAGATCATGTGCCACAACATTGGAAAAGCCGCGAAACTCCTGCCTCTTTGGATCGTAGAAGGGGTTGGCATAGTCGAACTCGCGCACAGTCAGGTCGCCCCGCCCATCGTCCTCGGTAATGCGCGCCACCAAAGGGATCGACATTGGCATGCTCGACGTCCAGGGCGTGCCCTGATCTCGCGCCCGTATCATCTGCGTTACGGACGTCTCGTACTCCATCGTCGTCACGAGCCCCAGGCCGTTGTCGACCCGCCGAAGCAGGTGCGGCCGGATGCCTGGCACGAAGTCGAGAAATTGCTCGCGCGTACCCGTCGGTCGATTGCTGTTGGAAATGAGGAAGTCAACGGAACCGTTGCCGTTCATGTCGGCGAAGCGAACGGTGTCGCCCGTTTGAACCGCCGGAAGCCCCAGAATCGTCCGCACCGTATCGAAACCCGATTGCCCGCGGTTCAGGTAATATTGGATGCCGTTGGGCGACGCCGCCGGGCGTACCACGATCAGGTCGGCCAGCGCGTCGCCGTTCACGTCGGCGAAGTCGGAATGCGTGATATCCTGCGCACTGAGCGTTCCTGACAACGGAAGCATAATCGGGCCGTCGAAATTGCCGCGACCGCAACTTGCCCAGTAGACGACCCGCGTGCTTTGAATCCACGCGAGATCGGATATGCGGTCGCCGTTGACATCGGCGACTCGCGCACCGGGATCGTGGAAGCCAAACGCTCCCGTCCCGTCCGAAAGCACCGGGATCGAGATTTCCCGTCCATAACGACCGCCGGACATGAGCATCCACAGGCGATAGCTGTTGTCTGACGTAAACAGAATGTCGTTCATGCGATTGTGGTCGGCGTCGAGCGTCCGACTATCGGCATTCTCAAACGGCCACTTCGGCCAGCTGTCCGTGTTGCCAAGGATGAGTTCACCCGACCAGCTCAGGTGACCGCTGTTCAGAAAGCACTGGAACGTCGTGTCGTTGACCTTGTGGATGAGATCGGCCTCGCCGTCTGCGGAGTGGTCGGCCAAGTGAACGGTGGTCGATCCAAGGTTAAGACTTGGGGCACCCTGGATGGTGACCCCGACGGCATCCCAAGCCAGCTTGCCCGACACATCCATGCCCAGGTTGACGTGCACTTGATGAGACGAGGTGGTAGCCTGCAGCAGATCGGGCAGGCCGTCCTGGTTCATATCGATAAGCTCGACGTTGTCTGAGTCCAGGGCGGCCGGGGGATCTCCCGAGCTTTGAGTGATCGTGGCGGCGACGTCGTCAAGCGGCTGCCACCCCGTATAGTCGAACGTGATCGGTGGCAGGGCCGTTACGCCGTCCGCACCGATCAATATGATTCGGGAAAGCAGCGATTGCAATGTGTCGGGAGCATACTCGAGAACGTAGCGCCGGATCAGAAAGTCCGACACGCCGTCATCGTTAAAGTCGCCCGTCAATGCCCCGGGCGGCACGGGGACGCCTTGGGCGATCACGTCGATTCGGGACACTCTTTGCGCCGTGCGGACCTCGAAGCCGCTGCGAAAATCGGAGTAGACGTCGGGCCGGCCGTGATCGTAGCTTATCACCACAGCATAGAACGAAGGCGCCGCTGGCCAACGAATCTCCTTGCAGTACTTCTGCCCGGGCGAATCGACATCGGAAACGTATCGGTACTCGACGGCATTGCCGTGCAGATCAGTAGTCCGGTCAAGTAGCCATGCGAACACCCGGCTGTTGTCCTCGATGCGTGCCGACGGCGTGGCGCCGAATTCGTGTGCGATGCCCTTCTTTTCGCGGGTCAGCCAACCCGACGGTGTCCGTTCGTACCGAAGAAACCGCGACTCGCTTTCGCTGCGGAAGGTGCCGTCGGCAAGCGGCACCAGCTCCTCGAGGTCCACGCCGCTGTAGCGATCGATCTCTCCCGGGTTGTCGACGACACCGTCGAAATCATCGTCCACGCCATTCGGCGCTTCGACGTAAAGCGGCAGACCGTGGTCGATATTCCGGCAGATCGTGGTCACGCCTGAGAGCCGCCAGCCGAGGCCGAACACGCCGTTCCCGTTGCCGGTGTGATACTGGAGCGACAGCGACGGTCCAAAGCCGGCTGGTCCTTTCGGAAGTTGAAGGACTACGGAGTACGATCCGCTTCCGCTGTTAAGCTGCGGCTGAAAAGACTCCCCCAAGCCCTGAATCGACCCCGGTCCGGACGGAAGCGATATAGCCTGCGGCGATACGCCGTTCTTGTCCGACGCTTCGGCGATTGGAACCAAGAACAGGAAGATGATTCCTAATACTGTGCGCCGTTTCATGGGATCACTCCGTGGTCGTCTCAAGACGGTTTGCCGTAGGCCTTGATGCGGATCTTGATATCGTCGATGCCCAAGTTGGCATCCGGGCTTCTGGGATTTCCATTCGCATCCGCGTCATAAATCAATATCAGCAGCTTTTGCCGCACGACATCGGCGTTGTCGCCGTGGTCCGCGAACTGTCTCCCGGGGATGGCGAGCATCCACTGCGTGTTCCACACCGACCACCCCGCAAGGTCATCCTGAAAAACCGGGTTCTCGGTCTGGCGAACTTGGGCCTGCGAAACTGGGAATCGATTGATCTCGTAGAGATCCGCGGACGTCGCAAGCCGCGGCAAATCAAACACGTCCAGGATGCTCTCGCCCGCGCTGCGGTAGGCCGAAAGCACGCCGGGGATCTTCTGATCCACGACCGCCCAGGTCCGCACCGGCCGCAACGCACAGTCGCCTGTCGTCGGCGTACGCAACATGCTCGACCCCACGGGTAGGAAGTGTGCGAAGATCAGTGGTCCGTCCACACCCAAAGCACTTGGATTGTCCACCCCTTCCAGAAGGATCGCGAACTCGAATAGCTTTGGATTCGAACAGGTGTCGAAGTTGGCCGGCGCCCCAAACTGTGTCCCGCGCCGCCTGCCGAACAGGGTTCGACCGGCCACTTCCGTAGGGAAAGTCAGTACGATTGCCGGGCCGCCGTCGCGATCGCTGTCGATGCTGGCCAGCTGTGCGAAAGCTGGAACCTCAAGCAAATCCTGCACGATGCTCGATTCGAGCACGGCGCGGAACGCCTTGTTCTTCTCCAATTGCTGTTGCGCGGTGTCGTGCGCCGGGTCGATCGCCAGGCCGAGAAGGTTCTTTCGCAAGCTGAATTCGTCGCCGCCCTGGTCGAACAGCGATAGTTTCTGAAGCCGCGACGCGAAGTCGCTTTCCTGACGCCGCTCGTCCAATCTGGCGATGACGCTTTCGAGACCCCGGTCGACTGCCGATTCGGTCCCCAGAAGCTGCTCGCCATACAACGCGCGCATCTCGGTGTCGACCGCGTCGCGCTCGTTGTACTCATACGCAAACGCGCGTGCCGCCAGCATGACGTAGCGGTCAGCCAGATCAAAGAAGGCGCCGTACTGCTCGAGGGCGTGATTGCGGAACGTGCGATAGGCCAGATCGCGGAAGCGAAAGTCCTGCAGCTTGTCCCTCTGGACGCGACGAACGCGGTCTCGCTCGTCGAGTAGCCGCTTGCCCTCCTGGAAGTCCTTGCGCACGACGGCAAATGCCTGGCGGGCCTGATTCTCCGCGACGGCGAGCTCCAGAATCGCCTGTGGAGTTCGCCGCACAAGGTCCTCCAGGGCGATCTCCAGGGACCGGATGGTCTGGTCGTTGGATATCTTCGTGAGCGAGGCAGTCTGCCAGCAGTTGACGCGCAGTTCCTCCTTTTGAAGGTCGAACTGTTCGCTTATGTCGTCGACCGGACTGCTGCCCGACGCGATCTGACCGATGGCTTCGCCTCCGATCCCGAGCGCCCCATTTAGGGCCGATCCGCAGCCCACGGTTCCTCCCGAAAGGGCGCAAGCCGCCGCTTGCTCGAAAAACCCACCCACGCGGCTAAGGAACCCTTGCTCCTGCCGAGCCTTGGCCAGTTCCTCCTGGCGCGCGACGACGCTGAGTTGCTCGTCGCAGGCGTCAGCGCGAATTTCTAGTTCTTCGACCGCCTCCTGGCGAACCAGCGCCACGTGTTCCGCGTGATCCTGAATCGAGGCTTCGAGGTTGGCCAGCGCCTGTCGAGCGATTTGCGCACGCAATGTAGCCGTTCTCAGCTCGAACATCGCCAACTGTACTTGTCCAACTGCGCCGCGCTCCGCCCAACCCAGATCATCCAGCGCCTGGGCGTCGAGCAGGAAGTTGACCAGGTCCGGACTCCCCGGGCAGTCGCCATTGCAGCCTGACTCCAGGAGGTCGTCGTCCGGATCGTTGAGGCCCCCGGTGAGCTGAACGCCGTCTGCGTCGTTGTCCTCGCCGTCGTTGTCCGACTGATCGGAAACCGATGGCAGACCGAAGATTTCGATCAGCCGGTCGTTAAGGCCGACGTCGCTTTCGCGAACCTGGTCCTCGAAGTCTGTAAAGGAGGTCTCGTTGGTTCGCAGTCGATTGAGCGCGAGGTTGGCCCGCTGCAGAATGCCGCGAGCGTTCTTGATAGCGTCGAGCGCCGCGGAGCGAACGATGCCGTAGTGTGAATTGCCGGCGCTGGCACCACCCTCGAGAAAGTCCAGCAGTTGCCCCGGCTGGATGATGCGGAACGGAACGACGTTCGGTACGAGGCCGAGGGGATTCAGCCCGGCACCGGCGGAATTGACGCGCTCCTGCATCTGCTCCACGGTCGAGCATAGGATGCGAACCTCTTCGGCGTTCTGGCGATGAACATCGGCGACGCCTGTGCCGTCGCCCGCCTGCGGTGCCGGCAGAAGGTGGTTCAGCGCCGCCCAATCGAAGTAGGCGCCGACCGCGCCTCGACGAGCCCAATCCGCGATGCCCCACGCCCGCTGGGGATTTGAATCCGTCAGCGGTGTGTCGATGTCCTCCCGGTAGTCGCGGCGAAAGGTCAGTTCCACAATGCGATCAGCCGTTCGCGCTCGCGCCGCCATGGCCGCAGCCATGTTGCGCACCGACCGGAAACCGACGTGGTGAATCACGCCGTCGTCATCCTGGATCGATTCGCAGTCGGCGCCGTTGCAATCCGTGCTGCCGTCAGGAACGACCAGCGATTCCACCAGCAGATCTGCATACTCGGGCGGCACCGGTTCAGCCCCGGCCGCCCCGAATGCGTCCAGATAAGTGGTCGTGGCTGTAAGGTAGTACCCGAAGGCGTCGCCGTAACCTTGAGGGTACGCCTCCGAAGCGGCCGCGTTGTCTGTCGTACTCGAGAAACCATAGTTGGAGCGAAAGCCGATGGAGCCGAGCGCTCCCGTCGTGTTGGGCCGGAGTCTGTTATAGACCGCGGCTCGCTTGGCCGCGCCAAACTGCGGATAGTTGCCATCGGCGTTGCTTGCCAATCCGTCGTCAAGCGGATCCATGGGCGATGCCGGCAGGGCGATTTCACGCCCGCGCAGCAGCGCCAGCTCCTCGGCCATCAACGAGTTGATGCCCGGCAACCCGTTGAACGCAAAGATTCCGGGTACCTGGTCCAGGGAAATCGACTCGCCCAAAGCGCCCTCGCCGACCGTAGGATCCATCGCATCGGAGAAGGCCTCATTGCCCAGCAACATTTCGAATGAAAACAATTCGTTCAGGACCGTCTGGGCTACGTCCGTCGGCAGGCACGAAGGGTTGCGTGCCAGTATGCGAAGGCGCTCGGCCGGATCGCGCGTCGTGCCTGTGCCAAGTGGCGGAAGGCAGCTCCCGCCGGGGCATGGTTCACCCGGGCCACACGTCAGACCGTCACGCGAACCGTCCACGCAGATGCCGCCGCCAGGCGTCTGCCCCGTGTCCGGCTTCCAGGGGCGCCCGTAGTGCTGAATCATCGTGCCAAACGTGGTCGGGCTCACCGGATCGTCGCGTTCCTCCCGAAACACCTGGGTCGCCGCCGCATCCGCGCTGGCGAGTTCGGCCAACACCTGCGGCGCGTCGCACTCATCCGGATGGCCGTTGAGGTCGTTGTCGCAGCTTGTACCGTCAATGACGTCGCACTCGTCGGGTATGCCGTTTCCGTTGCAGTCGGGGTCACAGGCGTCAGGCACGCCATTGTGGTTGCAATCCGCGCCCACCGTGGCGCGTTGGGCGTTTCCTGCCAACGTCAGATCGCTGGAACCCGCCGTGTCCACGAGTATCGTGCCGTCCTCCTCGTCCATCGGCCAGGAAGCCACGAGCCCGTCCGGGTCCAGCGGCTCAGATGTGAACATTGATCCGTGAATCTGCGCCGCATTGCGAACAACATTCCACACCCGCACGTCAGCCAGAAAACCGTCGAGTTGCCGATCTCCGGCTCCGCCCGTTCCTCGACCGATGCGCAGCGTTCCAGACGTCCCACCATCCGGCCCGCCACCGACGCCTCCCACCAGAGCCGGTCGATCGTCGATCTGAACTGCGTATTCGGCATCCTGTGATGGCGGCGCCGTACGCATAACGGCCAGGTGATACCATCGGCCCGGCCGCAGATTCGTATCCGCCACAAACACGGCGTCGGACAGATCGGATCGCTCATGCGTGACAACGACGTCGCCCGTCGCATCCACTTCCACGCCGTACAGCACATTGTTCGCAGGGTCTTCGACATTCCCGCCCAGGACGATCACGGTCTGGGTGACGCCGATGCGCCGCAGGTAGACCCAAGCCTCGATCGTCAGATCACCCGTGATTTCAAGTGCCGGCGGCGGTGCGACCAATTCCGCGAAGCCAACGATTCCGTCGAGCTCCAATACTGTTCTCGTGGTGCGCGTCGACGGGATGGGTGATTCTGCGGCGTCCCACCAGCCGTTGCCGTTGCAGTCCGGCAGCGTGATGAACCATCCTTCGGTATTTCCGGAGGGGTTCAGACCGGTGCCTGCGATGGCCAAGCCATCGGTGGAGATAGCGTTCGCTTGCACCAACGTCCAGCCATCCAACACGCCGACATGGTCGTCCTCGGCGGCGAGTTCACGAAGATTAAGCATGCCCAAGTTTGAATTCCAGATAAACGCGGCGTTGGTCGGAATCGAGAGTGAAGCCGCGCTGTAGCCCACAACGGTGTTTCCGTCGTTGGAGACAGCCAAGGCTTCGCTCTTCACGAATCCACCAGGCAGGTCACCAAGCGCGACAACGGACGCCGGCTCCGAGTCGTGCGCCGGGGTCCAGCGAAAGGCCTCCTGACCGGACAGTGGAAAGATCAGGTTGGCCATGCCGACGACAACGCCGGTGTCTGTTACCGCACGGCCGGTGATGGGAGATACGCTCGTTGCGGAGTCGGCCATGCCGCCGATCAACGCACTACAAACGTTCGGATCAGGGCATGCCAGGTTTGGATTGGGGAAGACCCACGGGACGTTTTGATCTCCCAGCGTACCGACCGAGTAGAAGCCATTGGGTGACACGCCAAAGGCGGTGCGATGAAGACCCGAGATCGGCAGCACCGTTGTGCCGCCGGAAGGCGTCCATCGATACGCAGTGCTGTTTGAAAGGAGATCGTCGGTCGTGTGACCGACGACGACCATGCCGTCGTCCGAGATCGACGTTCCGGACTTGAAGCCGGCATTTGGCAATAGGAGCGGGACCACCGACTCGTCCCCGACCTGGACCGCGCGAAAAGCGTTGGTCACCAAAGCGCCGGGGCCGGGAGGATCGGTCGTGGCGTTCCCGGTAATCACGGTCGCCCCGTCGACCAGGGCGATATCCCTCGCGGTGGAGGAGATGATCCCGTTTGTCAGGTTTACAACGCGAAAGAGCTGCCCATTGGCGAACTTGACCGCTTCCCGACAGTTGCCGCAGGTCGGGGGCGTCGCGTCAGAGGCACTTTCCCCGACCACGACCACTACACCGTTGACGTGAACGACGCCCAATGCGTTGCTGAAAAAGTCTCCACCCGAAAGATCACCGATGCTTTGAAAACAGACGGCGATTTGTGGGTCGCACAACTCGCCGGCAACCGTTGTTCGCGAGGCGGTGAACATCATCAGCGCGAACACGCTCCTCGCCACCAGGCGCCGGCGAACTGTGGTCGTGCGGATTCTCGCCGTACTTCGAAGAGTGTTCTGCTCAGTTTTGTCAAATAGCATATGTTGCATCGGAGCGTTCCATCTTAATAAAGCGTTGACTCTTCGCCTTCACCCATTCAGCGATGCGTCAATTGGAAACAGGTTGGCCCTCGAACCGATCCAGCCTGAATTCCCCTTGGACCGTGATGGGGTCGGCCGTAATGCCGGTGATCACCTCGGTGTACCGACCGGCGAGCCGATGTGGGCCGAACGTCCCGTCTAGCCCGGCCAACTCGTCCGCAACCGAGGCGCCCAGCGATCGAATCTCGATCGTGATGTCGCGCGTGATGTCATAGCCGAGCCGATGTTCCGGGTTGTAGCGATGCCGATATGGGTTCAACGGATCGTGCGGCGCGATATGCAGCGTGCCGTGCAGCGTTCCGGTCGCGCCGAGCGGGTCAACCGGATCCCCCTCGTCCTCGACCAACACGAGGGGGCGATCGATTAATGCGGAAGTGAAACGCCGTTGCAGGGCTCTCCCGTCGCGAAATGTCTCAAGAGCTATGGAGTCCAGCAAATGTGGCACGGCCCCTCCCGCCTGGTCGTCCGGACCGGGCAGCTCCAGAATGAGGGTCATATCCATTGGGATCGCTTCAGCCTGATCGAGCGGCAGGCTCTGCAGTACCGGGTGCGTGCTGACCTTGGTCAGGTGTGCCTGGCCCACCCATTGGCCGAATATCGGCTCTACAATGACGTCCGCCGAAACCAGCGCGCGCGATCCCTGGTCATCCGTAACATCGATGACCACGGGCGGCAGCGGGTTGATGGGGACGGCACCCATCGCACTCCTGCCCCTGTCAGAGACCAACGCACGTCGCGCACGCAGCGTCAATTCCACCTTGGCTGTTTTCGGTGGCACGATGACGTCCACGCCGTCCGCCAACGAACGCCAGACCGGGAGCCCGCCGCCGGAATCGTCCCGGTATTCAAGCCACGCCTCGCCCGAGGAGCCGGCTGGGCACGCCTCGCTCCCGAGCGACACACAGCTACTCGCGTGGAGTGATAGAGTCCGACTGGTCGGCAGGGAGGGTAAGCCGATGTTGAGCGTAGTCAGCGCCGTGGTTCGCCCGAAGGATAGACCCTTGCCGGCCGTCGTGACGTCCACCAGGCCGCCGAAATCGAAATTCTGCACGACGTTGACCCAATAAGCGCGATTGGGCGCGACCAGGTCCAGGAGGCTGCGCCGCACCAGCGCTCCATCTTCCAGGGCGAAAAGGTCGTGTTGATTCGGCTGAGCACCGGTGCGGATCTTGCCGATGACGCCGGGCAGCGAGAAGTACTCCTCAAAAGTAAGCGAACCCACCGTCGGCTTCGTGAGTACGCCGAACAAGTTGCTGGTGTGGCTGGAGAACGACGTGTTGCGACTCACTGGGTGACCACTGATCAGTAACTGGCCGGCCACGTTGACCTTAATGAAGTAGGCCAAGTGTCCGTGAATTGCGTGGAGTGATTGCAGTTCGGCCGGCAGGCTCTTGTCGTATACGAACCATCGACCCGGCGCGTTGGCGATTGTCGAGGTTGACCCAATTGGCGTCGGATCAAACAACCAGACCGCTTGACAATCAAGCGGCGGCGGCAGATTGGCAAGAAGCGTGGCCACTTCGTTTGGCTCCGGTTCAATGTTTAGCCAGACTGCATTCCATCCCGGCTCCAAGTCGACGGATTCTGTGACGAGTTGTGCTCTGCTGACCGCCGGGGCCACGCCCAACAGGCATGTCGCGGCAAACAGGGTCACGTTAATATCGCGCATGGTTTCGGGCCCTTTGTCCGTTTGCTCTTGCCCGCCGAGTTTGGCTGCCAGGACATTGCCTCCGCTGACGGCCTTTCTTGCGACGGCGAAGCAGCCTTCTGCGAACCACGAGGACCCGCGTACGCACGCAGGGCACTCGTGTCGGCCGTTGTTCAGCCTTGTCCTAGATGCGTGGACTACGTGCCGGGAACGTCAGATTTGCGAGAATAATCTCGAACCACCGTGGCCGCGGGGCCAAGGGTTGCGGTTTCGGGCCCCAGCGTTCGTGCGTGCCGATGACCCGTTTGGCGCGCGCCAGGGTTTGCTCGGTGTAGACGAGTTCCCGCTCGCGAAGCCACGCCTCTCGGACCACTTTCCAGGCCGCGTCGGCGATCTGCTCGCCGGTCTTGACCGAGGCTTCCCAAGCCTCGACCATGCGGAGGTGGGCTTTCGCCGCGGCCTTGCAGCAACGGCCGAGAAGAAGGCTTCCGCGGACCGCCTCGCCGGCGCGCGGCCCGGCCTTGACCGTGAACCGCCAGTGGACCCGATACCCCTTGATCTTGTGATGAGAAATGCAGGCCATATCGCCGCTCCTAGCCGCGGGGTCGGTCCCCGCGAAAAGTGCCAGCAGCGTATTGGCCAGGGGCCGCCTACCGACTAAAGCGGCCTGTGAATTGTGGGCGTTTCAGATGTCAACTCCGCACTTTTTCCGCACTTTTACAATTCCAAATTCGTAACTATTTTAAATAAAAAGACTTGCGAATTGGAGGCGGGGGGAATCGAATTCCGTTTCCCCCTGGCCGAAAAGCAGCGTTCCTGCGCCAGAATCGCGGATTTTGCGAAAGCAAAGCGGGTTTTGAATGACCACTCCAGACCCGTCGAGACCATCGGGCACCATCGAAGACCAATTCTATCGGGTACTCATCGGGTACGGGACGCCGGTGGCGACAGCCGCCTTGGCGTTGTCCACGCGGCGCGCGATGAACGATACGGCCGCGATGTTCGTGGCCAACGGGCAGGGCGGACGAAAAGCGAAAGCGTACGCGCGTCCTCTGTGAGATCTTCGGGGGCGATGTTTTCTATCCAGGGCGTCGCAGAAGCACCACGGCTGGCCTGATATCTTGCCCTGTTCCTTGGTCCTGCTTGAGTCCGACAGTCGGACCGGTACTGGTCGCCCGATCGGTCGAATTCGGCGCCGGAATGGACCGGTCGAAGCATTGAACCAGTCTGCTCTTCGGACCATAGTGATCCGCGAGAATCCTCGGTATTGGGTTCCTCTCGGCGCATTTCCGTGTCAAAAGGCGGTCTCAAACGGTAGATCGCGCTGTCCTTGCGCTTACGACCTACCCTGGGACCTCAATCGGCTCGAGCAGCGTTTCGGACGGCTCCACCGCATCGGCCAGGATTCTCAGAATTGGAGAGAATCCTGGAATCGCTCTTGGCAGCACAAACCGAATAGCATATGCTTCCGGTGTTAGCGATCTTCGTTGATTGTTCCACTTCCTGAGATTCTGCTCGCCTCGGCGGGCGTGCTCTCCCGATAAGGACTGGTCACTGAGGCTCGGATGATGACCGGGCGGTCGTTGGAGCAGTGCGTTACTGTTCGCCGAAATCACCGCCTGACGGGTCTCGTGCGGCAACCGCCACACGGAATTGAGAGAGTTCCCGCATCCCGTTTTACCAGTATTCTAACGCGCAGAGCCAAGTCTTGTCCGTTTCCGGACAGCAACAAATGGCGGTCGAAGCACTCCCAGTTGTCTCAACGCTTAGTATGGGCGTTGAAGCGAAGGCAACCAAGTTGAATCAGCGCGGTTGATCC
The DNA here is from genome assembly GCA_024102815.1 of Phycisphaerae bacterium. Lineage (NCBI taxonomy): Bacteria > Pseudomonadati > Planctomycetota > Phycisphaerae > Phycisphaerae bacterium. Next base: position 32,911 of record JAGFJJ010000004.1, on the reverse strand, counting down.
CGGTGGTGATGCGGGTTTGCAGATCTCTCGAGGAGATGAACGATGGGTAAGAAACTCTACGTAGGAAATCTCGGCTACAGCGTAAGCACCCCGGACTTGGAGCAGCTCTTTGCTGACCACGGTACCGTTGATAGCGTGACCGTGATCACGGATCGCTACACTGGCCAGAGCAAGGGGTTCGGATTCGTGGAGATGAAATCCGACGCGGAAGCCGTAGCGGCGATTTCCGCGTTGGACGGCAAGGACTTCGGTGGCCGTACGATCAAGGTGAACGAGGCTAGACCACGTGTGGAGGCCGGTAGTCAAGATCGTGGAAAACGTTGGTAATTAGTCGCGACCTTGTTGGGCCACCAAAGGACTATTCATGGATCGGGGGGTACACTTCAAGCCGTTGCGCATGCTGATTGTGCCAGCCTCGAGGGATTGTTGGCGCAGCAGGGAGCGCCATCGGATGTCGCAATCCGCCTCGTGTACGACGGGAATGGGATCTCCCTTCAACCGGATCGGGTGCGGGAGGATGACGCGACACTCGACCACGGCGGCCGAGTCGTATTGCTGCCGGACTCGCAGGTCTCCGACTTGCTTGCCGACCACGCCCTCGACGTTGAGGGGGATCAGCTTGCGATTCGGCCGGCGGCAGAAGGCGAGTAGTCTGCCATGATGCACGACGAAAAGGAACAGTTACTGACGCTGTTCGCAAGTCCCGGTGCTTGGTGCCGTAACGCCGAGGCTGTGGATGTAAACGGCGAGCACGTTGCATACGATAATGCAATGGCAGTCGCATGGGATCTTTCTGGAGCGATGTGCCATTTATTCGGCTGGCAGCGAGCGTTTGTGCTCTTTGACCAATGCGACCGCCACATTCATGGTAAGCGAGAGACGTACGGATGGCCTGTTCCGGATGAAGAGCTGCGCGCGATGATATCGTTGCAGGAATTCAACGATCGCGACGACACGACGCTCGAAGTCATTCGTGGGCAGATCGAATCGATGCCGATCTGGCGCAATGGCACCGAGGGGTCCCAGTTACAAAGCGCGTTTGGAGAAAAGGAAACGAAGGCCTGCGATTCGCAGGCAGCATCCTAAGCACCGTGGAGAGCTAATGGCTAAGCAAAGACCATCGGTCCTGAAAATCCAGCGCGAACAACAAAAGAGACATCGCGATCAAAAGAAGGCCGAGAAGGCGGCACGGAAACGAGAGCGGCGACAGAACCGTGTTCCGGGCGAATCGAAACCACCCGTTGAGGAGGGCCAAGTCGGGCGGACTGAAGAGGCTGACGGTCCGGCGGCACGTAGTGGGCCGAATTGAATGCGCAATGACTTGGTCGATGGAGCAGGACGGACACTCCCGCGTTTTCGGTTCAATTGCAGGAAGAACCGATTGAAGCCTGCGTGAGATTCTCACCATCGGAGACGATCGAGCGCATGCTTCAAGAACCCACTACCGTCTCTTCTTCTCACGGACGAGTGGCGATTGAGCCAACGTGAAGACAACCACTTCTTCGCCGGTCAAAGTACTGATGTCGTGGTGCAGGCTCACGATCTCAACCCCTGTAATCTCCTGAACCATGGATTCCAGCACCGGGCGGGCGGTTTCGATTAGTTGAACTCGTACTTGCTTAAGCAGGTCTCGGCCCTTGTCGGTTGGAAGCGTCTGGACCAGTTGCTGTTCGGCCGCAGTAAGAACGCCCTGAAGTCGGACAACAACGAGGTCGTCAATCAGGTGCGAACGGATGTCTTTAGGGCCACGGCCCATAAACTCCAGTTCGAAGCGCTTGATGCCCTCGCAAATCGCGGCCTCAATTTCTCCCTGCGTTTTCATCGTGACCTCGAAATTGTCTTCAAGTGGCAATTTCGTTGCCGTCGGCCCGGACGTATCCCCAACGAGCGCGGCAACCACCAACTTCGCCGTCCTGACCTCAAGAACGCCGTCCGTCGGCCGAAATTCTACGATTCTTTCCGGAATCTGACTACCGCCACCGGACCAATGGCGTATAATAGAGATGTGAGCGGAGTCGCGATGTTTGGAACGTCGGGCCCGAGCGCAGTGTTCGGATGACTTGATGAGGGGCGGCCCGGCAGTAGCGGGTGGCCGATCGAAAAGTAAACCGACGTGGTTGAGCACGCTTGTGCGTGTTCTACCGCGTCGGTTTTTTTTGACAACGGAAGCAAGACGGGTCGGCGACAGAAACCTGATGCTCTCTTCCACTCCGACAAGAGCTCAACAGATCGCACACGCCGCCATTGACTTTGAATGGCGAACGACGGGCTTGCGGCCTGGTGCAATCACCGTGGTCATGAGCCACGATACGGTCGTCATCACGCTTCACGATGCGCTTTCACGCGCCGAGAGAGCGTTGGCCAAGAGTCCGGAAGGTGCCGCTCGGCTTCGTGAGTTTCATCAGCAGCTGTTCAGTATGGCATCCCAATCCCTGCGAAAAGAGATCCGAGGCATTCTCGGAGTCGAGGTGCTTGCGGCTACCGCGGAAGTCGAAACAGCAACCGGAGCCATGGTTCAGCTCTTCGCACTCGCTCAGGCTGTGCCGGGGGAGACTTGGAGCGGAACCAGCTCAGGACCGGAAGCCGCGGGAAAGCAATAGGCGAATACCCGTTACGCCAAATGAACCGTCTCACGATAGCTGGAGCAAGACATGGCCGACGTCCCGATCACAAAGCGCCATCGTTGCAAAGGCTGTTCTCCGAAGGGATCCGACCTTGTGCGGATCAATGGTGAAAGATGTTAACGGTAACGAAGGCTGCATTGGATCGCTTGTCAAAGAAACTGGCCAACAGGAAGGTCGGCGGTGACCGAGCATTCAGGTTCACGCAAGAAACGGGTGGGTGGCGACTGCGCCCGGACCGCTCGAGGCCGGATGACACCACGTTCATCCATGAAGGCAAGAACGTTCTCCTCCTTGATACGGCCGTGTCGGAAGCCATGGCCGAATTAAGACTTCACGTTCGAATGACCGGCGCGGGTGCAAAACTGAGACTCCACCGAGCGACTCCCAGGAGTGGTTAGACATGGAACTACCACGTCGCACAAGAGGTGATGAACTCTTGGCGCCAGGCGCGCTGCTGAGTTTGCGCAGACGCATACGGCGAATCGCCCGCGATCATGATCTTACCAGTGTCGTCGCTTGTGCATTCGACCACCGCACCCGCATGCTGCCATTTATCTATGCCGACATACGGATGGCACCGGCGGGCGTTCGAGCGATCGGCGCTGCGATGGCAGACGTTGGGTTTGAGAAAACCCGCATCGTGTTGCAGCAATGGAACCGGAAATTCCGGCCGTCACAAATGCGCGTTGATGGGGGGATTCCGGACATCTTCATGGTGTCGAGCATGCAGCTGCACACCGCCGCGTGCAAAGGGCTGATCCGGGATGCCTGCCAGATCGCTTCCGAACACCGCCCGCTCATCATCGCCGGCGGGCCGAAAGTGATTTACGAACCTTGGGATGTTTTCGGTACGGATCCGAAGGATCCGTGGAGTACGGATGTCGCTGTGACGGGCGAAGAATATGTACTCCTGAACCTTATTGAGACTCTCCTGACCGTTCGCAGCGGAAGAGAATCCATCCGCGCGACCTTTCTACGTGCCCGCGACAGCGGCGCATTGGACACAATACCAGGGCTTGTTTACGCGCGATCCGACGGCGGTAACGTCGCCACGGAGTTGATCGACACGGGGATTCAGCGGCTTGTTGGAGATCTTGACGAATTGCCTCATGCTGCGCTCGGCTACCGTTTGCTCGAGCCGCCAAGTCGGGCGGCCACGCTGAGCCCGCGTGCACTCTCCGCGGATCAGGTTCGAAGGTATAGTCCAATCGGATCGCTGGTGATGACGTTCGGGTGCAAGTTCGCTTGTCCGTATTGTCCGATTCCGGCGTATAACCAGCGACAACACCGTGTCAAGAGCGGCGAGCGCATCGCCGACGAGATGACCCGCATCCAAAGCGAGTTCGGCCTGCGATTTTTCTTTGGCGCAGATGACAACTTCTTCAATTGCGAACGACGCACGCTCGAGATCGTCGAAACACTTGCCCAGGTTCGCAGGAGCAACCGTCGTCGTAGAGGCCGATTTCGATGGGCTACAGAAGCGACGGTGCACGATACGCTGAAAATTCAAGAACACCTCCCGCTGGTTCGGAAAGCTGGCGCGCAAAGCCTCTGGGTGGGCGTTGAGGACATGACCGCAACGCTGATCAAGAAGGGCCAAAGCGTGGACAAGACGAGCGAGGCATTTAGGTTGCTCAAGGAGAACAGCATTCATCCCATGCCAATGATGATGCATCACGATGAACAACCGCTGATCAGCTTCGGACCCAAGCCGTATGGCCTGCTGAACCAGGTACGTCTGCTGCGAAAGGCCGGCTCGGTCAGCATGCAAGTCTTGATGCTGGTCCCCGCCACGGGGTCGCAGTCGTACGTCGGGAATTACACGTCGGGAATGGCGTTCGAAAGCGTCGGCGGGCGCCGCGTTGAGGAGTATATGCTCGGGGGCAACTATGTCGTTGCGTCGCGGCACCGGCGACCTTGGCGGAAGCAGATCAACATTCTTCTGGCGTACGCGTACTTCTACAACCCGATGCGCCTGCTCCGGTCGCTCGTTCGCCCCGTCACCCGGCTGCATTTTGCCGACGCCATCTGGCAGGTCCTCGGAATGTGGGGCCTCGCGCAAACTGCCCGTAAGACGTTTGGCTGGGCCCTACGACTGCGTTTCGGAAAGATTCGAAGGAAAACGGCGGTACCTGTCAACAGCATTCCAATGCGTGCCGTCGATGGGTCTGGCGCGAGCCACGCGATCCCGGTCACTCCGGCGACAAGAGGGACAAGGGCCGAATGCCCGGCCGGCCCGGTGGATAGCGAGGCGAGCACGCCATTGCCGGTCCTGACTCAACTCAATCCGCCTTCGGCGTGGACAACAGCCATAATTAACTGAGGCACTGTTAACCATGAGGACAACAAGCAACGTGATTGCGGACGGCGGGGCGAATTCCACGGCTACCCAACCGGCCACGCAGCGTTTCGCCGCGGCGGTAGGCGTCGTGGTTCCCTTCTTGGGTTTGGTGGTCGCTGTGTACGGCTTCTGGGGATGGGGCGTCACATGGACAGAGCTGGCGCTCTTGACCGGTATGTATACCGTAGCTGGATTGGGCGTCACTGTCGGCTACCACCGGTTGTTCGCCCATCGATCCTTCGAGGCAGTCCGACCGGTCAAGTTCCTGCTGGCCGTATTCGGCTCCATGGCGGTCCAGGGGCCGGTGCTGAAATGGGTCGCTGTCCACCGTCGACACCATCAGCACAGTGATGAACCTGAAGATCCGCATTCCCCACACCACTATGGCGGCGGTGTAATCGGGATTCTCAGGGGTTTTGGGCACGCGCACGTCGGGTGGATCTTCAAGCGTGACTACCCAAACCTCAAGCGCTATGTGCGCGATCTCTACTCCGATAGCCTGATCCGTACCACAAGCCGCTTTTTCGGGGCGTGGGTGCTCCTCGGCCTTCTCATTCCGACCGCGCTCGGTGGGGCTTTCACGGGCACGTGGTCTGGTGCGTTTTTGGGGTTTCTCTGGGGAGGCTTGGTGCGCATCTTCATTGGTCACCACGTCACATGGAGCATCAACTCGGTTTGCCATCTTTGGGGAAGCCGACCTTTTGATCGGGGCGACCAGAGCCGGAACAACTTTCTCTTTGGCGTTTTGGCCTTCGGAGAAGGCTGGCACAATAACCACCATTCCTTTCCATATTCGGCAAGGCATGGACTAAAATGGTGGCAGCTTGACATGAGCTATTTGACCATCCGGGCTATGGAGCTGCTAGGATTAGCCCGCGCCGTACGGGTACCGGCGTGCTGCCGACTCGCGGCGAATGACGGCGCCCCGCACCCACCACCGGCGTGATTTCACCAGCACACGAGAGGCACAACCAGAGACCTCGGCCTTCTTGGAGAATAGGAGATCCGGATGACAGACGACAAGTCCATGGACCCCGACACCAACGATGCGAATGAGATTGCGCGACAGCTCGAAACCGAGCTGGCGATCCTGCTGGGCGTTGAGCAATCGCTCAGGACCGCGCTCCAGTGGATGACGCGCGATCGAGGTAACAACCACAAACTCTCAACACTGCGCTTTGCCGCGAGGTCCTTTGAGCGCCACCTCACGCGCACACGAGTTCTTGCCGACCATGGAGGGTACATGAAGTCGATCATAGAGGCGGCTCCACGCCTGGCCAGCGAGGTAAGCACGCTGCGGGCCAATCGCAGAGAGCTTCAGGAGAGTTTTGAGGCGATTATTCTAAGACTTGAATATGTCTCTCCAGACGAAGAGACAGCATTCGCATGCGTGTGCGCAGAACTGGAGGACTATCTTATCAAACTGAAGGAACATGGACAAAAGGAGATGGCTTTGCTCCAGCATTCCTTTGCCCAAGAAGTAGGTGGATCCGGATGAGAGTGTGGAAGGGAACACTCGTCCGAGGCGTTGGCATGCATAAGGCCACTGTCCGACCCTACGCCCGGACCGGCGAAAACCACGATCGGATCGGAGATGCATGTTCGGAGACGGTCGATGGCCTATCTTGGGCTGCCCTCAAGCCTTTGCGGGGCAATAAGACAGCTCTCGTGGGCGAATTGCCGTACGTCGAATGAAGTCCGCGGTATGTTAAAGGAATGCAGGCATGCGCCTCTATCTGATCAATCCACGCAACCCCTTGGTGTGCCTGACGCGCGTGAAAGAGAGTCGCTGGAACCGTTACCGCGTGTGGAAGCCGCTGGGGCTCGCCACTCTGGCGGCGCTGACCCCGCCGGAATGGGACATTACCATCATCGACGAGAATGTGCGCGTGCCCGACTACGCAAAATTGCCGCGACCGGACCTCGTGGGAGTCACCGCATTCACGTCCCAGGCGAACCGTGCGTACGAAGTGGCGGCTGACTTCCGCAGCCGCGATGTGCCAGTCGTAATGGGCGGCATTCATGCCACGATGCGGACCCAGGAAGCCACAGAGCGCGTAGACTCTGTGGTAACAGGCGAGGCAGAGCACGTGTGGAGCCGGGTACTGGCCGACGCACAGCGCAGTGCCTTGCAGCGCCAATACGAGGGTTCCCATGCAGATATGAACCGGATCCCGCCGGCCCGGAACGACCTGTTGTCCGGCGATTATGCGTTCGGGGCCATTCAGACGACGCGGGGATGTCCGCTGAATTGCAGTTTCTGCAGCGTGACGGCTTTCAATGGATTTCGCTATCGGCAGCGGCCTATCGATGAAGTGGTTCGGGAATTCGGCGGGATTCCGGAGAATCTGGTTCTTGTCGTAGACGACAATCTGATCGGCACGAGCCACCGCCATGTTGCCCGTGCAAAGGACCTATTCAATGCGATGATTCGCGCGAGACTTCGTAAGCGCTGGATCGCCCAGGTGACGATCAATATGGCTGACGACGAGGAATTGCTGACGTTGGCCGCCAAAGCCGGCTGTGTCGGCGTATTCATCGGCTTTGAATCCCCGACTGCGGAAGGACTGAAGGAGGTCGGAAAGAAGTTCAACATTACGAACGGCCGCGATTTTGCCGCCTCCGTTCGTCGAATCCAGCGCCACAAAATCCTGGTGGCCGGCTCATTCATCATGGGCTTGGACACGGATGAGCCGGGGATCGGCAGACGAATTGCAGGCGCGGCCATGGGCTATGGCGTAGACACGCTAAACACGCTGTTTCTGACACCCCTGCCCGGCACGCGGCTGTGGGACGAAATGGAATCACAGCGCCGTCTTGTCGCAAATAGCTTTCCGGAGGACTGGAAGTATTACACGCTGACGTTTCCCGTTGGTCGTTACCAGCATCTCTCGTGTCTTGAAATCGTGAAGGAGATGGAAGTCTGCGACGGGACGTTCTATTCCGTAGGACGCATCTTGCGCCGGGCGTGGCGCTGCGTGCGCCACTGGCGGAGCCCTCTGATCGCACTAGTCGCCAATCTTTCCTATCGAAGCAACCTCAATTTGAGTCCTGGGAGTCAGATTGCCTTCATGGCATCTCAGGGTCTGCTGCAAGGCGGCCATCGGGTCAACCAAGCTGCTCACACTGATGCTTTCGAGCAATGCCGGGATAAGGAGAATCGGAAGGACACACAGGTGCAGTGCGGCAAGCCACCACCGCTATGGTCGCATGCGCACACGCGTGAGAAAGTGGGTCATGAGCTTGCACATTAGAATCGGTTTGGCCCAGTCTTCGATTTGGCCCGGTTGGTGGATTTTCGCCGGCATTGGCGGCGTGATCATTCTGGCCGTCTTTGTCGTTGTCGCGCAGTTCTTCCGCCTGTGGCTGCAGGCCTATATGAGCAACGCCGGCGTGAGAATGACCGACCTGATCGGCATGCATCTGCGCAAAGTCGAGATGACCGCCGTCGTGTTCGCCAAGATTCAGCTCGTCAAATCGGGCATCGACGACGTGTCGGTTAACGACCTGGAAAGCCACTACCTTGCTGGCGGACGCTTAAGCAACGTCACCCGTGCCATGATTGCCGCCAACCGGGCTGTTCTGGCCTTGGACTGGAACAAGGCGTGCGCTATCGATTTGGCCGGTCGGGATATAAAGGACGCCATCAACACCAGTGTGAATCCGAAGGTGATTGACGTCCCTAATCCGGGGCGGGGAAGACAATCCATAGACGCTGTGGCGATGGACGGAATCCAACTCAAGGCCAAGGCTCGCGTTACGGTCCGCACAAACCTCAACCAGCTTATCGGCGGCGCCACGGAGGAAACGATCATCGCCCGCGTCGGCGAGGGCATCGTCAGCGCGATTGGATCCTCCGGTACCTACAAGGCCGTGCTTGAGAACCCCAATCGAATCAGCAAGGCCGTCCTAAGCAAGGGGCTCGACTCAGGAACGGCGTACGAGATTCTGTCGATTGACATCGCTGACGTGGATGTCGGCGAGAATATCGGGGCCAAACTCCAGGTCGACCAAGCCGAAGCCGACATGCGCCGCTTCCAGGCCGAAGCCGAAAAGCGCCGCGCCATGGCGTTTGCCAAGGTGGCAGAGAACACGGCCAAGGTCGAAGAGAACCGTGCAAAGATTGTCCTCGCCGAAGCCGAAGTGCCCTGGGCCTTGTCCGAAGCCTTCCGTTCAGGAAATCTCGGCATAATGGGCAACTGATGTTCGCATCACTGTCGGCGTTTTCGCTGTGGTTACGCCAAGTGGCGGTGCGATTGACAACCGCGTGGGGGATCCGATCCCTGACTCTCGCCGATGTCGGAGAATGAACAGGAGGCGAGCATGAACACAAAGCAGCGCGACGTCGTCTTCCAACGTTGGAGCAATGCGATTCGGCGCGAGGCTCGGGATTCTGCTTCGCTGGAACAGGTCGGCGTACGTGCGCTGGCTGATACGGACGTCCACGATGACCCGACGCTTCAGAGCATGATCCAGGCCGAACTACAGAAACGCCGAGCCGAACTCGAGCAGGAATCTCAGGATCAAGGGGCCGCGCCGACACCATCAGAGCCCCGACAAGATCGGACGCCGAGTCTGCCAGAGACGGTTCCCAGGACGACGCCTGAGCCGGATCTAGTGAATTTCAACCGGCTGGTTCTAACTCTCTCTACATCACTGGAGCGTGGCAACGAAAAAGAGACCCGGATTACCTTCGCCAAGATGCGAGCCCTCCAACAACGAAGCCCGGAGGTGATTCCAGCCCCCGTTATCGAGGAATACGCGCAACGTGTCGAGAGGCTCCAGCTCCACATCAGGCAGCTTGCGGACGAAATCGTGGCGCTGGCAGAGCGGGCGGTCGTGGCATCCCGCAAAGGGAATGAACGGGACCTGGCGCGCACGATGCGCCGACTCGCGGCAATTCATGCCGCCCACCCGGGTCTACTCGACGAGCCCGGGTTGGAAGATATTCGTCGCGACGTCATCAATGCTGCTGACGAACGCCTGCAATACCAGCTTACGACGAAGAAGCTGCTCGAGCGCGAACGGGCCATTACCGCTGAGGTCAGAACCCACGCTGCCGCGGTCCGTGAGTTTCATCGAGTGGCATGTGCGGTTCCGGATACCGCCGAGGAATTTCGCGAAGCGGAGATCGGATACCTTCGGGCGATCCAGAAGATTCGCGCCTGCGATGGGGAGTGGTTCACGGGCATCGTCTTGGAGCTGGCTGATCTGTTGGCAGAATGGTCCGTTCCACCCCTGGGAGCGAAAGGCCAGATCGATCGATTCCTAGATGGCATAGACGCTGGCCTGAATCGTATCCGCATGGAAATGCGCGAGATCGATAGTGAACAAGCTTCGAACGAGCGTAACGAAAGTGGAACCGTCGAGAAATGACGGTTCCCAGGCAGGGCTACGTGATCCGAGGTCGAAGCGCTGAACATCCGGTCAGACTTGTCGGCCGGGATGACACCGATCCAAATGCCACAGTAGGAGCTTCAGGAGACTCCTCGAGGAGGGCGTGATTCCCAATCCCTGGATGAAGTGGCTGTCTCAGCTCCAGAATTCTTGAAGGGAAGGCCGCGATGGTCTTGACAGACGATTCTCGGCAAACACCGCCCACTGCGCCTGAGCGCGGTTCGCAGCATCGCCGGCTATGGACGGCGATGCGCGCTCTGCTCCGTACTCGCATTTTTGCGGGTTTGGCCACCGTCATTCCCCTGTGGGTGACATGGATCGTCATCAAGTTCATATTTGATACGATGCGGTCGGCCACTCAGCCGATCATCGAGCACGGCATCCAATGGGTCGCCCGATCGATGGGGAGTCAGGCGGAAGACCTACCCACCTATGTGGATTGGGCTGTGCCGGTGGTCGCAGTTCTGCTGACACTTTTCTCGTTGTACCTGCTGGGTCTGCTAACCGCAAACGTGCTGGGTCGGCGCATTGTTCTGCTTCTTGAACGTCTGTTTGAAAGTCTGCCTCTGGTCAAGACGGTCTACGGATCAACGAAGCGCATCATTGGTGCGTTGGCCGGCGGAAGCGACTCAATGCAGTTCCAGAAGGTCGTGCTGGTTGAGTTCCCTCGACCGGGAATGAAATGTATCGGATTCCTCACGTCGGTGGCCGAGGACACGGACACCGGACGGAAGATGGCTACGGTATTTATCTCCACCACACCCAATCCCACGACCGGGTATATGCAGATCCTCCCACTTGAGGAAGTATCGGAAACGGGCTGGACGGTGGAAGAAGCGGTTAAAGTGTTAATGTCGGGCGGTATACTCTGTCCGGCCAAGATCCCATTCGACCGTGTCTACCCGGTGAGTCGGACTCCGGCCACGGTGTTGGACGGTACGGCGCCAGGCCTTGCGAAGAGGTGAGACTCAGGACGCTACCGTATTACAATTCAACGGGCTAGCTCAAACGAATGCGAATGACGCCGCCCGGGTACTTGCGAGCATGAGGAGGAACGAATGATGATTGCGGAAATATCCGAAACGATAGTTGCGGTGACTTTGTGCACCGCAATGGCAGGTATCCTCGCGCTCGTCTACATTTCCAGGCGCAAGAAATGATCCACCGAATGGCTCAGACCCGCATGGTCTTGGCGCAGCATGACCGGCTCGGGCGTGCTCTTGGGGCCGTGGAGACGAATGGCCTGATAATCCCGTGCGAAATTTATAGTGATGCCGATACCACCGAGCCGAATCTGTTCCTATTCCTGCGCCCGATTGACAACGCAGAATCCGGGCCTTATACTCTACTCGCTTCCCGTGGAAAAGCAGCCATCGGAGCACAGCCAGGCATCGGTGGCTTCAGTAGACGCGACGCGCGTTCGACACATCTTCGCTTGGGGTTCTTGAGAGTATCAGCTAATGCAGTTTGAAGATCTGCGGCTCGGTGAGCCGCTCCTGCGTGCCGTGCGCACTGCGCGTTACGTACATCCAACGCCTATCCAGGCCCTCGCTATTCCGCCCATCCTTGCCGGCCGCGACGTACTCGGCTGTGCCCAGACGGGCACCGGCAAGACGGCGGCTTACGCATTGCCCATCCTCCAACGATTGAGCGAGCGCGCAGTAAGGACGACAGCGCCGCCGGGCCGCATCCGCGTCCTGGTGCTGTGCCCGACGCGCGAGCTGGCACAGCAGATTCACGACAGTTTTGGTGTCTACGGCCGGCACGCCGGCGTTCAGCGGGCCGTAGTTTTCGGTGGAGTGAACCAGGGTCCACAAGCGCGCGCAATACGTGCCGGGGTTGACATTTTGACCGCTACGCCCGGGCGTTTGCTTGACCTCATGGGGCAAGGCCTGGCCAGTGTCGCGGAGACCGAGATTCTTGTTTTGGATGAAGCCGACCGCATGCTCGACATGGGCTTCCTGCCGGACCTGCGCCGGATTCTCGCCCATATACCTCGTCAGCGCCAGACGCTGCTCTTCTCGGCGACCATGCCGCCCCCAATCCGCAAGCTCGCAGGTGACATTCTCCAAGACGCAGTTGTGCTGCAGGTAGAGCGCGAATCATCGCCCGCTCCATCGGTGGCCCATTGGGTTTATCACGTGGAGAAGCCTGAAAAGCCGGGTCTGTTGCTTCGCCTATTAGCGGAAAAGCGGGACACGCGAACTCTGGTCTTTACGCGAACCAAGTACGGGGCCGACAAGGTGGTCAGGCAACTCGTCAGGACCGGTGTGCCAGCCGCGGCGTTGCACGGCAACAAGAGCCAGGGGGCGCGCACGCGTGCGCTGGCCGAATTCCGAGCTGGACGGACGCCGGTGCTCGTGGCAACCGACATCGCGGCCCGTGGTCTGGATGTCGATAACATCTCCCGGGTCATCAACTACGACCTGACGCCTACCCCTGAGACGTACGTGCATCGCATTGGCCGGGCGGGCCGGGCGGGAGCGGCTGGCATCGCGTTGTCGTTCTGCACATCGGAGGATCACGGGGACCTTCAGGCGATCGAGCGGCTGATCTGTGAGCCGCTTCGGCGGGCGGTTGATTTGCCTCGGAACGGCATTGACGGATCGAGACTGATTCGCGTGGCCAATCCCAAAGCCATCCAACCCCGCCGTCGCCGCCCACGCCCCAAGCGGTCACCGCAAAAAAGGGCCGCACCGCAAACAGCCCACGGCTGATCCCGCGGCGGCGCAATTGTTCACTGACGTTTGAGGCCCTCCGTGCGCACCTGGAAGAGACGAGGCGGTTGCGATCTGGTCTCAACACACCCGTCGCAGAGCTTGATCTCACGGCCCGAGGGCGAGCCGTCATTGCCGAACTGGAGGTTGGCGATTCGGACGAGCTGGCTCGGCCGCCCTTCAACGAAATCACTCGGGCTTGGGGCTACCATTCCTGGGATGCGCGTGTGGAGATTCAGCGTGTGCTCGAAGGACTTGGCTACCGCACGCACATCGACTGAAGCAGGGTCGGTACAAGCGAATGAGCCGTGACTCTCCTGCAGCGCGATGGGCAATCGCTCACGCGGCGATTCCGTTCGAAAGCTCCCCGAGACGCTGATACGCTTCGTCGATGGTTGCGGCGCCAAACCGTTAAGCTTACCGATTCCCATCGATTACTTCGCCGAGCAGATGCTCGGGCTCGATCTCCTGTGGGACGAAGTCGAGGAGCTTCCGGGCGAACTGATTCTCGGGGCCATCATGCCGGAATAGAAGCCGATCATTTTGAATGAGCGCCGCCGCGAACACATGGACGCATGTCCTTGGCTTTAGCGATCGACCAAAGGGCACAAAGCCGGGCACTGGGATCTTCTTGTGGACCAAACAACCCTCGGACATCCCGTTTATTCAGCCAGGGCGATGACGGACCGTTCGCGCTGCGTAGCTCCGGCGTCGGTGACGTTTCGGTCATCAAGTTGCTCGAATCGCCGCCTGTCCGCGGATTCGTACACGGCCGGATTCACCTCGCTTGAGCACGATCTGGATGCAGGATCAACTCGCGCTGCTTTGGGGTCGGGGGCATTGTCGTAAATAGTCAAGCAAGTCGAAGAGCTTGGCCGTGGCCAATGCCACGCACGTATCGGCACCTCCATAATAAAGACGAATCGAACCGCTGCTAATATCACGAATCCAACCACAGGGAAAAACCACGTCGCCCACATCACCGTGGCGTTCATAGGGCGCCTCGGGCGCAAAGATCCACTCGTCGCTGCGCCGAAGAACGCGGCAGGGGTCCTCAAGGTCGAGCAACGCCAGTCCCAGCCGATAAAGACATCCGCCGGCCGTGGCGCGCACCCCGTGGTAGAGGATCAGCCAGCCCTCCGGAGTCTCCAAAGGAGGAGGACTCAAACCAATCTTGTTGGCGTCCCACCATGCACCACACCGTGCGTGTAGGAGAATGTGGTGGTCACCCCAATGAATCAAGTCGGCCGAGAAAGAAAGCCACATGTGCGCGCCCGAACTGCCAGCGGAGACCGGCCGATGAATCATCGCATAGCGATCCCCGAAGCGGCGGGGGAAGATGGCGGCATCTTTGTCCTCCGGTGGCATGACCGGGCCGAGCCGGGAGAATGAGGTGAAGTCCTTCGTTCGCGCCAAGCACACCAGCGGTCCGCTCGGCGAGTAGGCCGTGTAGGCGATGATCCACTCATCGCGTTCCTCAACCCAAGTCAGGCGGGGGTCTTCCACTCCCCACGCCTCTTCCGAATAGCTCTTGGGATCCGCAGCGAAGCTTGGTTTGGAGTCGATTTGCCAGTTCGACACTCCGTCATTGCTCCGACAGACGGACAAGTGAGAGTGGCCTCGGCGGTCCTCAACGCGCACGAGCAGGATCGTTTCATCGCCGATCTGACAGGCGCCCGCGTTAAACACCGTGTGGGCCGGGTAGGGCCAATCGCGAGCTGTGAGGATTGGATTCCCGGGATGGCGATGAAACAACTCTTTGTATAAACTGGGCGTTTTCGATTCACAGTGCATTCTTATTTCCTTGGGTAACATTGACTTCTGTATGAATCTCTTCCGAGGAGGCCCGTTCTCCAGATGGACCGGGTGTCTCACGCAGCGAGTCGTGAACTTCTGCGTTGCGTGTTTCCGTCCACAAGTAAGCGAGCGTCGATTCGGCCCCCTGGTTCCGATTCACGCCGGAACGCTGCAAACCGTCACGGCATGAGCCAGTTCGGGTGTCAGCCAGCGGCTGACCTCGGCTGTTCCGGCCATGAAACCAATCTCGCGCCCGACAGAAGCTGTCCAGATATGTTTCATCCCTGAGCATGCTGAACGCGGCGAACGCGGCATCGGCCATGGTACCGGCTTCCACCGGCTGTTGATCGTATGGAGCCTTCTCTTCTCCATGCGGATACCAGCCGTCATTTCCCACGGGCCAGAAGATATCCCCGTTCGTCGTTTCGCGATCGAGGAAGTCAAACGACGTGACTGCTACATCGAGAAACTCTTCCTTCGGCCAACATTGTGCCGCAAGGAACAGGGCGTGAGGCAGCACGGCATTCGCATAAGTCATTCGGGACTCGAACCACGGCCAGTTCGGTCGTTGGGAACGATGAAAGCAATCGATTAACCGCTGAGCTGCGGACCTGGCCACGCATTCGAGCGATGCGACATTGCCTGCCCCGCCCGCAAATAGATGCCCCCAGGCCAGGATTACATATGCTTGTGCACGCAGACTCCGCAAACCCGCGAGCGTAGGCAGAACCGCCTCGATCAACTCCCGGGCCAACGTGCGGTGATCATCCGGCAGATTGCTCCCGACCAGTTCCGCCAGAGCGCGAACGGCCTGACCCTGGCAATCGCCGTCGCCATCCGTATCCAGCCAATGGCGTTGGTAGCTGAGAAGATTATGAAATCCGCCGCCGGGACGGCGAGCATACTCCAAGAGGCTAAGGTATGCGTTCACTCGACTCAACATGCGGTCCTCTGGGCGTCGGCACCACAGACGAGTGCAAAGCCGCAGCGCCCGAGAATTATCATCGGTCGTGTAGCCACTCTCGCGCCGTGGGACAGCGTAGATGGCGTGCTGGAGCAGTCCGGTTGAGTCCGTCATGCGGTCCAGATGATCCAGCACAATCCGGTCGGAGCCATCCATCACACGCCTCCATGAAGTAACGCATCGGGTATCGCCTTGTCCGCTGAGGTTGCCGACATGGCGGGGTAACCTTCGTTCCGTTTCGCCTTTCCGGAGGACACGGTTTCGCTGAAGACCTTTGAGTACGCCCTGCCCACATGCGGCCAGCGCATCGGTCTTGCGTATTTGTAGGCCCTGCGGCGAGTCTCCTCCCGCAACACGTCGTCATTGAGGAATCGAAGCGTCGCATCGGCAAGAGCGGCGCTATGCGCAAAAGGCACGAGCAAACCCCGCCCCTCTGCCAACACCTCCTCGGCGTAGAGGTAGGGAGTGCTCACAATCGGCCGGCCGGCGGCCATGGCATACGCCAGCGTGCCACTGGCAATCTGATCCTTTCCCGCATAAGGAGTGGTGTACACGTCGCAGGCTTGCAGGTATTGGAGGAGATCGGGCAAGCTCAGAAACCTGTTGACGAAACGGACGTGGGCGCCAATGCCCAGCCCTTCCGCCATCCGCGAGAGAGATTCCCGGTAGGTCTCTCCTTCTTGCCGCTTGATCTGTGGATGCGTCACCCCGACGATCAAGTACAAGGCGTCAGGATACGCGGACACGATTCGGGGCATGGCCTCGATCATGTGCTCCAGCCCCTTGCCTCGATTGATGAGGCCGAATGTGCAAATAACTCGCCGACCCGCCAGTTCCAGCCGAGTCTTGCATTCACTGGCGTCCAGCCAAGCAACTCGCGGCACCCCATGCGGGATCACGCGCACGCCCGTCACCGGTACTTCGTAGACCGTAGCGAGTAGCGTCGCGGCGATTTTCGTCATGACCACGATGCCTCGGCTGAGGGCGGCGATGTTCTGGATGATGCGCCGTGGCGAAGGGTCCGGGGCAGTCATCAGTGTGTGAAACGTGGTGACAATCGGCTTGCGGCAAGCTAGAAAGAAGTCCAATACTCGGTCGCCCCACTCGCCGGGATACAGTCCAAACTCGTGCTGCAGACTGATCACGTCGTAGGGCCCGTCATTCGCCACCTGCGCGGCCACACGGTAGGCGTCGCGGTCGGCGTTCTCGATAATGTGGACCACACGCGTACCGTCGTGGTCTCGCGGGCGCGTCTTCTGAATTGCGGCCAACGAGCACACCGGCTTCCCAGCGGCCAAGTCCACCGCATCGGCGGAATCCCTGGTGAACGTGGCCAGGCCGCACTCTTCCGGCGGATAGGTGGAAATGAAGAGCGGTCGCACTTGGTGCAAAATGTCACCTCCTAAGCTCACAATTCTCGCTCGCCCGGTTGCCTCGGCGGCGTTGGCGGAGGAATTCAGCTGGGCCGAAACCACAAAGCCGTCTGAACCTTACCCAGACCTGCCGTCTTCTTGGGCGAAGCAGCGATGCAATAGCTCTATCTCCAGTTGAGCGTGCAGGCCGAGGTCTTTCAGGTAGTCTTCGAGTCCCGCGCAGAGTCCTTCAAACACCCAGAGGTCATTCGGCAAGCCGTCATTTCGCCATCGACCTTCCGCAAGAGCAGGTGGAGTACCAGTTTGCCGTTTCCATAGCGGTTGCCTTGGATCCCGGATTTCGCGTGCCACGAGCCCCTGGCTTCAAGCCCCCACGCCACAATAGTTCCGACAGATTCTGACACGACGAGTGTGCCGGTACCGGTCTTCGATCCCACGCTAACGATCACAGGCGTACTGACCGGGAGCCGGTGTCTGAATTGCTTGATCATGCTGCCCGCCCGGTTCTCGTGAATCACGGGCAGCACCAACGGCAATGAAGCCACACATATCACCGACCTCAGCCGGCCTTCGCCGCGCGAACATGGGCCTGGCTTACGGTCACGGCCGTTCCTTGCAGTTGCATCCCGTTCAGCGCAGCGATGGCACTGGCAGCGCCTTCGTCGGTTTCCATCTCTACGAACGCGAAGCCTCGCGGCTCGCCGGAGTGACGGTCGCACATGATCGACACTTTTTGAACGAGCCCAAAGCCTGCAAAGGCTTCACGGATACCCCGTTCCGTGGCCTCAGAAGACAGGTTTCCAATATGGATTTTCGTCAAGGAATTGCTCCAAGAAACTCCGGCGCCCCAAGAGACGGGAACACGATTCGCTTCTCTAGTTGGCGCCTGATTCTCTGCTTTCTCATTTGGACTTGCGAGCTATGGCGTTACCGCCCGCGCCAAACTCATCAGGTTCTTTCCCGCCATCCCCCAGCGCGCCGACGTCGCGCACTTCCGACACCGAGAACATCTTCCGCAAATCCCACCGATGAGTCCGGGCATCGGCCCTTCGTTCCATTCGGCCGCGTGCAAAACCACGCTCCTGCCGCTTCACGCACGCAATGCCCGTCCCTCCAAGGATTTCGGGCTCCTTCCCTTCCCCAATCCGGAAAGCACGCGCTTGACTTCAACTGTGCTGCTCGGTTTCGTTCGACCAGTGTCGCCGGCAGGAGGGTCACGGGGACGGGCGGCGCGTACCCGTTCCCACACTTCCTCGCGATGGACGTGAACATCTTCGTTGGCCTCAAAACCCAGCCTCACGCTCCCGCCTCTGATGGCGAGGACGGTAACCTTGAGGATGTTCTGGAGGTCGACTTCGCTCGCAATGATCACTGCTTGATCGTTTTTCCTCGACAGCACTAGCATGGCAGAACCTCCCTATTCTTTGCCACGTCATCGGGTACATTTCCACTCCACGTACCCGAAGGTACCGTGTCTGCAAGCAGGTATACCTGCACAGTCGTACCAGTCGTGAATACGCCAACGATGGTGCCGGTTGCCGGCTCGATTTCTGCAATAGCCCCGCGCACCTCGACGCCGGTAATTCTCTTGATCTCCTGCCGCAACGACTCGGAAGCGTTAGCAAACAACTGTCGGTGAAAGTCTTGTATCTGGGCGGCACCCTCGGGGCTTTTCGCCAAGGCCTTCTCGGCCTCCGACAAGGCCCCGTGCAGCGTGATCAACAGCGTCGTGTCGCTCAGTACCACGGTCACGGACTTCGGCGTGTTGCCCGTCCTCTGCTGCTCGAAAACACTGGCCGCGTGGGCAATCTGGCGCGCCATTGTCGAGCCGGGTTTGTCCATGGCGTTCCTCCTTGGCCGCTGCGGCCGTCCACTTCCACCGCAATCAAAAAAGCCGACGCAGCCAAGCACCGGAGAGTGCTCAACCGCGTCGGCTTACTCTTCAACGAGCCACCCGGTAAGGCTGGGCTGCCCTTCATTAAGTCATCCGAGAGTGTGTCACCGGTCTTCACCGGGCGACGCACCTGCTGCTAGAGTATACGCCAACGGCGCGGCGATGGTTGCCAAATTCGTGAATAATGAGAAGATATCTCGCTCGAGGGACAGTCTCATGTTGCGAAGCATGTCGGGATCAGCGCGCTCCGCTTCTTGGCGCTTTGCTTGCGTGGATGCCGGCCTCTTCGTGGCAATGAAGGGATGTCACGATGAAGACAAAGGGAGAAATCGAGTCCGCCATCTGCGAGGGCATCAGGCGCTTTGAACAGGAGTTCATGGGCCGTGGGCCCAAAGACATCCATTCGCACTTGATTGACGACCTTGTCGTCGTACGTCTTCAGGGCGTCCTGACGGCCGCTGAACAGCAGCTGGTTCAGACGCTTCCGACCGAGAAGGGCCGAGACCTGCTCAAACAAGTGAGGACTCAGCTGGTCGAGACTGCTCGGCCGGTTCTGGAATCCATGGTCCTGGAGGTCACCGGCGCGAGGGTCGTGAGCCTGCACCACGACATCAGCACCACCACCGGCGAAGAGATCGTAGTTTTCACCTTGGACGAGTCGCCCATCGTCCGCGAAAAGAAGAAGCCGTGGCCGCAACCTGAAAACAGCCGTTGCGCATAGAGGGACACCCGTGGACAGGGCGAACGGGTTTCGCTTCCTCGGTGTTCTCGCACCCGGTCTCTGGGCGATCGGAGTGTGCGGGCCGGATGATACCCCGCAAGACATGCTTTTCTCAGTAGCATCCAGCCGGAGTAAAAACATCCCAGATTATTCGGTTTACTTCCCCGAGGCACGGGGTATAATCCCCGTAGTCGAATTGACGAGCCGGTCGCTGGCGTGGCATTTGTTCTGCAGGTTCCACTTCCTACCTCTAGATCGTCCTTCAACTTTCTTGGCCGGAACGACGGCCACTTTCAATTGTGATCCTGAAAGTAAAGCAAGGGGTTACGCCCATCTTTCATAGGAGAAAGACGATGGGCAAGAAGTTGTATGTCGGAAATCTTGGCTACGACGTGAATAGCTCTGATTTGGAAACGCTGTTCTCACCGCACGGCACGATTGAGAGCGCCCAGGTCATTGAAGACCGGGACTCCGGCCGAAGCAAAGGGTTCGGGTTTGTCGAGATGGGCACCGCCGCAGAGGCGCAGGCGGCGATCAATGCCCTAAACGATAAGGATCACGGAGGTCGCGCCCTCAAAGTCAACGAAGCCAAGCCACGCGAATCACGCGGCGGATACGGTGGCAACCGCGGTTACGGTAGTAGCCGCTAGTGCATTCTCTGACACCAATACCAGAAGGGAGGGCTGCTCATCGTAGCCTTCCCTTCTCCTGATGCGCTCGGTCCTCACTGAGCACGTACCTGTGCGTCCTGAAAACCGCATCCGGGACCAGAATCGCGGTTTGGGGCGTCTCGTCGAGCATTCGCGATTGACCGTTTCCGGACCACGGCTACGCTCGTAGCCGTTCACACGCAGATACATTAGGTAAGAAGTCCGGGAGCGGAGCATGGGCTGGGTACAGCTGGTTTTCGTTTTCCTTCGGGCAGCAGTTCGGAGCCAAGCTGAGCTGGCTACCGAGAACCTCGTCCTACGGCAGCAACTCGCCGTCCTTGAGCAAGGCTCGAAACGGCCGCGGCTGCGGAACCGGGACCGCATCTTCTGGACCTGGATCGCTCGCCTCTGGCCGGACTGGCGTTCCGTCCTCGTCATCGTCCAACCGGCGACCGTGATCCGCTGGCACAAAGAGGGATTCCGCCTCTACGGGCGATGGAAGTCGCGATCCAGGAAGTCAGGCCGGCCCAAGATCGACGCTGAGATCCGCAAGTTGATACGGCACATGTCGTCGGAAAACCCAACGTGGGGAACGCCGAGAATCCGTTCGGAGCTGCGTCTCCTTGGCTACGAGGCGTCGAAGGCAACCGTAGACAAGTACAGGGTGCGTCACCGAAAACCACCGTCGCAAACTTGGCGAACCTTTCTGGACAACCACGTTCGTGACATTGTGGCGGTCGATTCCTTCACGGTACCCACGGCAGCGTTTCGCATCTTGTTCTGTTTCATCGTACTGCGCCATCACCGCCGTATGGTCGTCCACTTCAACGTAACGGCGCATCCGACGGCGCAGTGGACAGCTCAACAGGTCATCGAGGCATTCCCTGAGGATTCGGCGCCACGCTTCCTGCTTCGCGACCGCGACTCCATCTACGGCGAGTTCTTCCGCCAGCGTGTTAAGCACATGGGAATCGAAGAAGTCGTAATAGCACCACGATCTCCATGGCAGAATCCGTACGTTGAACGCCTGAACGGCAGTATCCGCCGAGAGTGCCTCGCCCATGTTATCATACTCAACGCAGCCCACTTGCGACGAATTCTCAGCAGCTACTTCACGTACTATCACGAAGCTCGCCCTCATCTTTCGCTGGAATGTAATGCACCAGTGCCACGTCGAGTCGAGCATCCATCGGAAGGAAGGGTGATCGCGATTCCGCAAGTGGGCGGGTTGCATCATCGCTACCGACGCGCGGCTTGAGCAACAACTTCGCGTGTCTGGGTCCAAACGAATCGACTGGGACCGGTCCGCGCTTCTGCCGGAATTCAGCGCCGCGTCGACCCGAAAGCCGTCGCGCGCCTCGGCTGCGTCCGCCTTGTCGTGCCGTCAAGCCTAAACCCCGCGAGCACAGAACACTCCGGATAGTGTTTTCAGGAGGGACAGCTCTACGACAGAGGGCGGCCTACGAAAATCTACTGGCCAGACGCACGGATCGTCTTCGTGGTGACGGATGGCCGTGCGCAGCGCTATGAGGTTCGAAGTCGTGAAACGGGTGTGCTTCTCGGCACCGGTCTACGAATGGATTGACCGAGTTGCCCGACTCGCCCAGGCGCGGGCCTCGCTGACGTCCGATCACCCTCAAAGTTAAGTGTCGAAAGGAACTGCAACTCGGTCGCGATCTTGAAGGGAGCTTCGTTGTTCGGCAGCTGGCTGTGTTTCCAGGTTTGCGTCATCGACGCCGTTGGAACTCGGCGATGTACTACAGCTCGACCGGACCTGCATTCAGCCGTTGCTCTCTTCCGGTTTCGGTGCCGACAGCTTGGCCCGCCATTCGGCGGCTCTGGCGTCGTAGCCTTTACCCGGCTCGGCGGCGTGCCAGGCGTCGTAGAGGGCGATCAATTGGTTGATCGTTTTCGTGGTGCGCGCGTGGTCGTCGCCAAAGCCCGCCGCTAGCAGCCCGTGTGCTTCTAGAAATGTCGCTTCGGCGTCGGGATACTTGCGCAGGCCGCTTTGCGCCTCGCCGAGCTTAGCAAGATAATTGCCCAGCCACATTGTATTGTCCCCAGTGTACACGCGCCTCGCCGCCGATTCGCCCGCAAGCAAGACTTTCGCCGCATCGTCGTATCGGCCCATCTTGTTCAGAAGGTATCCCATGTTATTAATCGAATTTAGCGTAGCCGGGTGGTTGTCGCCCAGGACGCGGCGATTACCCTCCAGCGCCTCGCGCCAGTAGGGCATCGCCTCTGCCAACTTGCCCTGAGCCTCGAGCAGGCCCCCCATGTTGGTAATCGAGTTCAGCGTCATCGGGTGGTCGTCGCCCCGAACGCGGCGGTGGCCATCTAGCGCCTCCCGATAGTATGGCTCGGCCTCGTCCAGCTTGCCCATCGCTTCGAGCAGGCTGCCCACGTTGTTGATTGATATCAGCGTAGATGTGTTGTCGTCGCCTAGGACGCGGCGTCTGCCTTCCAGCGCCATACGGAAGTAGGGCATCGCGTCGTCCAGCTTGCCCATCTGCTGGAGCAGGGCACCCATATTGTTGATTGAGGACAGCGTGCTGGGGTGGTCGTCGCCCAGTACGCGGCGATTGCCCTCCAGCGCCTCGCGACAGTATGGCTCGGCCGCGGCGAATTTGCCGTGCGCCTGGAGCAGTATGCCCATGTTTGTGATCGAGGACAGCGTTCTCGGGTGGTCATCGCCCAGGACGCGGCGATAGCCCTCCAGCGCCTCGCGTATGTATGGGCTCGCTTCGTCCAGATTGCCCGTCGACTGGAGCAGGGTGCCCAACTTGTCTTTTGAGTACAGCGTGCTGGGGTCGTCGTTGCCAAGTTCATGTCGGCGGGTCTCCAAGGCGGCTCTCTGTAACGGCATGGCGGCGCTACGGAGTCCAATCATGCGGTAAGTCATTGCCACCGTCTGTAGCATGGCGGCCCGGATGATGGGTTGGCCGGCAAACTCCTCGTCGATGGTCTTCACCGCTCGGGCAAGAACGTGCTCGTCCACGACCTTCAGAGCAAGGTTGGTGGCGTTCACCTTGCTGACAAGATCCGAAAACGACGCCAGGGCCGCCTTCAACGTCGCCGCGTCGGCGCCTTCGCCGGTGAAGTGCGCGCTGATGTCTTCACGCAGCGCATCGACTATCCCGCGACCCATCTCCTCGGCGTCGATGTCGCTGAGCATGGACTGCTGGAACTCCGTAATCGTCTCCAGGTTGTCACGGGCCTCTTCTGCCTCCTCGCGGGCGAGCGCTTGTTCCTGTTCGGCGGCGACGGCATGTAAGCGGAGCCTGTCGGCCTGGGTGTACATCACGCTCATCCAAACGCCGAAGGCGCTGATCGTCAGGAACAACACAACCACAAAGGCAAAGGGGGCCTTGTGGCGTGAGACAAGCTTCTTGAACTGATACATTGCACTCGCCGGTCGGGCGGCGATCGGTTCGTTGTTTAAATACCGATCAATGTCCGCCACCAGCGCCGACGCGCTTTGATAACGCCAGTCGCGGTCCTTTTCCAGCGCCTTGAAGGTTAGGGTCTCCACGTCGCCGCGCAGCGTTCTGCTTAGCGTACTGAGTTTCGGCGGCTGTTCTTCCCGAATGCGTCGTGTGGCTTCGTGGATGGCGGCGCCTTTGAGATTATAAGGTAGACGCTCGCACAGCATCTCGTAGAGGATAACGCCGAGTGCGTAGACATCGCTTCGAGTGTCGATGTCGTGCGGGTCGGCCGCACACTGTTCCGGACTCATGTATTGAAGCGTACCGATGAGTTGACCGACATCCGTCTGCAGCGTCGTGACCGCCATGTCGCTGTCCGTACTGCGGGCCACACCGAAGTCGATGACTTTCACCTGCCCTGAGGAATCCACCAGGATGTTCGAGGGTTTGAGGTCGCGGTGGATGATACCCTTCTGATGGCCGTGGTGGACGGCGTCGCAGGCACTGACGAAGAGCTTCATGCGTTCGCGCGCGCCGAGCTTCTTGTCGCGCACGTAGTCCGTGATCGGTTTCGCACCGACAATGTACTCCATCGCGAAGTACGGAACCGCCACCTCGCCATCCTTGTGGGTTCCCGCATCGTAGACTTGCGCGATGCTGGGGTGGCGAAGTCGCGCAAGAAGCTGCGACTCGTACTCGAATCTTCGAAGCGCCGACCGTGACGCGATCCCCGCGCGCATCAGCTTCACAGCCACCGTCCGCCGCGGCTTTTCCTGAACGGCTTCGTAGACCGTTCCCATCCCGCCCGACGCAATCGCCCGCTTAATGCGGTATTGGCCGATCCGCTGGGGGATACCCGTTGGGCTCGACGTGGGCGTCAGTTCGCGCGTCTCCGTGGGCGAAGACGAAGTATTCTCAGCTTTTGCTGACTCCGGCTGGGCGGACCCGTCCAGGCCTTCACCCCGCGTCTCCCTATGTTCGGTCAATGCTCGGTTCCCTTCTCGGGCGCACTTCGGAACTTAGGCGATCCTGAGCGCGCCCCGCGTCCATCTGTTGGCCCTGGCCAGTTCTGAGAATCCGGTGGCCTGCTGACCATGATACAGAGACGTACCCCCAAAGCTACATGCGGACCGTGACCGCGTGATTCTGCGATTTCACGGCGATTTCGCGATTTGGCTGGTGATGGCGTGACGTGTCGGGCGTACTTCCAAGGTGTCCGGAAGAATCCGTTCTCATGCCTTCCATTGATCCTGTTGCGGAGGCGCGATTAGGCCCAAAGAACCGAATAGAGTTGGCCTTGGCCCTACGTCGGGGGCGGCGGCGAGGCGGTGGTGCGGAAGGGGCATCCCCTGGCAGCTCTGTTGCTGAGGCGGAGGCACCAATCAGCACCCAATCAATTCCCCAAGAGACTCGCCCTGGAGATGGATCAAGATTCGGGGGGCAGGTCACTCCGTGATACCAACTGGTGGACCGAGCGTAGCGGAACCTGCGAGCTCGCGCGGCCCAATCCTGCCACGCATCGACGGGCATCAAACCGGAAACGAATGAAACTTCATCCGGAGGCTCCCCACGGCGCAGAACAACAACGCGTATGCCATCGAGGCGCTGGACGCGACCAAAGAATGCCGCGCCTGAGTGCGAGCGGGTGAGTGCAGAGGCGCGTTTGGTGCGTAAACCTTGTGGTGCAACAGTTTGGCTCTTCGGATACCGCCGAGCACATCCTCGCCGGGAAACCTTGGCTGACGTGCATCGGTCTTCGGTGGGCCCGATTGGTCCCGTGGGACGGGGGCACGAATCCCCCATCCCTGTGAACGTAAATGCCTACCAAGAAAAGACTTACGAGTTGGGAGAATCGCGTACCCGATGAAAAGGAACGAAGAGAAGAAGCGTAAGTCATTGCGAAAAACCGAGTTACATTGGAGGCGGGGGGAATCGATTCTACAGGCAACCTTCCCTAATCGGTCAAAACACCACATTTCGTATGCATCGCCGCTCGACACATGACATAGAGTGACACCATGGTACACCGGTGGACACAGACGGACAAGGAATTCAAGCCAACTACACATATTTCTCAACAAAAACTCGCGCGGTACGCGTGCGGAACAAAGGATAGCCCTCCCCGATTCGTCTGCTCACAATCGCGGATCGACGGGCTCGCTTTCCATCTCCAGCACACCGAAGACACACTCGTGGATGCGGCGGAGCGGCTCACGCCGAACGAATCGTTCCAGGCTCTCCACGCCGAGGGCAAACTCACGGAGCGCGAGTGACCGCTTCGTGCTCAGCGACCGGTTGCGCAACCTGTCGAGATGTTCGTCGGCCGTATACTCTGCGCCGTAGATGATCCGCAGGTACTCTCGACCGCGACACTTCAAAGCTGGCTGGACGAGGTCGTTCTTTCCCTTGGCGATGAAGTGCAGAGGCTTGACGACCATCCCCTCGCCACCGCGCCCGGTCAGCTCAGTCCACCACTGGCAGCCCGCTTCTTCGCTTTGTGGGTCACCGAGATCGACGAGCCGATTCGGCGTCGCCAGCAGCATCTCCTCCCCGGCGGTGCACAGCCGCGCAAGCGTCTCCATGTGCCAAGTGTGATCCTTGTCCGTATGGACTGCACCTTCGCTTGCGAGAATGTGGAACGGTGCGAGCTTCAAGTCGGAGACCGACGCAACTGGCCAGCAGTATTGCCGGTAGGCATCGACGAACTTCGACGCGCTTCCGCCCTTTGCACTATAACGTTCGAGCAACCCGTTCACGTCGCAGCCGCGCTGCGTCGTCCGGGCAAGCGCCTCGACGACATCAGGAACGGCGGCGCGCGCAGCCGCTCCAACGGCGGCATACTGGCTGCGCAGTAGCTCCTGGGCCTTGGCTGACCACGGCATAAGCTCGCAATCCAGGCACAGCCAATCAGTACCTAGCTCCTGCCACAGCCCTGCCCGCTCGATTGCGGCATTGATCCGCTGCAAGAACTCAGCCTCGATCACGTCGTTGTTGAAGAACCGCCGCCCTGTCCGTGTGTAGCAAGAACCGATGCCTTCATCGATGACGCCAAACCGCTCGCGTGCCACGCTCTCATCGCGGCAGATCACTACGACCGCACGCGACCCCATGTGTTTCTCTTCGCAGATCACTTGGTCGATTCGCTGACGCCTGAAATAGGCAAACGCTTCGGCTGGATGCTCGAGCAGCCCAGGCTCCTTCGACGTTTCGCAAGGCGACATCGTTGGCGGCAGGTAAATCAGCCACTTCGGGTTCACAGCGAAGCGGCTCATGACCTCCAATGCGGCGATGCTGTTCTCCTCACGGATCGTTACGCTGGCGCGTAGCCGGGTCGTTACGATGCGCTTGCCGGTGACATCTGAGATGTCGAGCAAATCGTCGTGTTCCTGTTGAGCCGTCAGACCGGAATCCCCGTCCCCCGCGGTGGGGAAGGGCTTGGCGGATTCGAAGTAGACTCTTGCGGCCGGCACGGAGACGAGCTCGCGCTCCGGGTATCGCAGCGCGGTCAGCTTGCCTCCGAACACGCAGCCCGTGTCGATGTTGATCGTGCGGTTAAGCCACTGCGGCGCAGGCACCGGCGTATGACCATAGACGACCGACGCGCGACCGCGATATTCCGACGCCCAGTCGTAGCGGACGGGTAATCCAAACTCGTCCGTCTCGCCGGTTGTTTCACCATAGAGGGCGAACTCACGCACTTTCCCCGATCCCCGCCCTTGCATCTCCTCTTTCATCCCCGCGTGCGCGACGACAACCTTGCCGTCATCCAATACATAATGGCTCACCAGCGAATAGATGAATTCGGCGAGGTGGTCGCGGAATGCCGCCGCGATGTCCTCAGGCAGCCCGTCAAGCTCATCAACCGTTCGGTCCAGACCGTGCTTGATCTGTACGTTCTTCCCGCGGAGCAGGCGATAGAGC
Organism: Phycisphaerae bacterium; assembly: GCA_024102815.1. Classification (NCBI taxonomy): domain Bacteria; kingdom Pseudomonadati; phylum Planctomycetota; class Phycisphaerae; species Phycisphaerae bacterium. The sequence continues at coordinate 5,087 of JAGFJJ010000004.1, read as the reverse complement.
TTCATGTCGTGGTTGCCGGGGACGCACAGGGCATGACCGGACTTGACCATGTTGTGCACGAGTCGGAAGCAATCGAGGACGCGCGGACCGCGATCTCCCAGGTCGCCGAGAAAGACTGCTTTCCGGCCTTCGGGGTGGGCGTAGACGGGCCCGCTGTCGAGCGTTTCGCCCTCCCGACGCTCGGTGACCCCGTAGCCGAGGGTGCCCAACAGTGCTTCCAGCTCATCGCAACAGCCGTGCAGATCACCAATGATATCGAACGGGCCATGTTCATTTCTCAGGTTGCTGTAAAGCGGCGTTCGCTCGATCGCACTGATGGCCTCGACTTCTTCGACTGAACTCAGCTTGTGGATGTGGCGGAATCCTTCTCGCTTCAGCCCGCGCAGACCCCGACGCATCTGGCTGAGTTGTTGTACGATCACGCGCGGCCCGAAGTTACGATCCGGACGGTCACGATTACGCTCGATGCAAATGGCCTTGGGAATATCCAACACGAATGCCACGGGCAGGCAGTGGAACTCCCGCGCCAGTGCAACCAGCGGCTTCCGGTCCTCCGGTCTGATGTTGGTCGCGTCCACCACGGTCAGCTTGCCAGCAGCCAGCCGTTTGCGGGCGATGAAGTGCAAGACATCGAAAGCATCGCCCGTTGCAGTTTGGTCGTTCTCGTCGTCAGAAACGAGGCCACGGCAGTAGTCACTCGACAACACCTCAGTCGGTGTGAAGAGCCTGTGCGCGAAGGAAGATTTCCCGGACCCGGATGGACCGATGAGTACGACGAGCGAAAGTTCAGGAATCGATACTTGCACACGCTCTCCTACTGACCGTTCGCAGTTCCTCCATCGCCCCCGCATCGCGTTCGTCTTGCGGCATCTAGTAATGCCTTGCACTCACTACATCCAGTGTCTTTCTTGATCGTTTCAGGCCAGGCATTTGAGAACTCTTTACTTCCTCCATCAAGGATGTGCTTAATTACTGATGCAAACGAGGAAGCCAAATCCGACGACGAGGGCCATGGCACCGTTGGCCCACCATTCGGACACTCGATCCTCAAAGCACTTTCCCCGGAGTTGAGCAATCCAGAGATACGCGACCACCCATACCCAGTGCTATCCTTGTGTCGAGCAATTCCGGCAGTGGCTTCGCCAAGTTCGTCAAAAGCAAGGAGCGTGTTGCAGGTGAAAGCTCGAATTTTAAGCTGAAGGTCAGCCTTGCGCCTTCTTGTTCTCTTCTTGAGGACGCGTTCGCATTCGTCGGTACCAAGTTGGGAAGCTCCGAGCAGAGTTACATGCAGATTTTTCAGGTCGTTTCTTCCTGCCCAGGTGGCAACCGAATCTACCGTCCCGGCGAAACTGCTGCCGCTTACGACTTCGTCCAAAATAAGATATTCGTCAACCCCGACCGCACGCAGTTCATCCAGCAGGTTGAAGAGCTGCGGTTCACGATCCTTCTTGGATTCACCCTTTGGGCTGTGCTTCAGGTCGCGGATGAAACGTACTTTCGGCCCAATATCTATCGCAATTGAGCATTCCAACCCTAATGCAACGCTTCCGGTTGGGAAACCGACGAGACCTGCATTTGTTGATTGCATCCGACCCCGAACGTAGTTGGCGATTTCTGCGATCATCCTCGCGTAGTCAAGAAGTTCGTGCGCATTGAGAACCAATGGGGCAGCTAGGATTTCAAGCGGGGCAGCCTTGAACTCGCCATCCACAAGGTCCTCAACGCTACTCTTGATTCGCTGGACGTTGTGGCTGTTCATTTGAACACTCCCATCTGTGTTGGCGAGCCGACTTCGGTGTCTACTGGCCCGACTGGCGCGAAGCGGACCGCGTACCCAAACCGCTCGGCCACATCCTTTGCCCACGTCTGAAACTCGGTGCGCGTCCACTCGAAGCGGTGATCCTTGTGACGGAACTTGCCAGCCGGAAGCGTCTCGAAGCGGACATTGTATTCAACGTTCGGCGTGGTGACGATCACGGTTCGCGGCCTCGCGCACTCGAATACAACGCGCTCGAAGGCCGCAAGTCTTGATGCGTCAAGGTGTTCGACTACTTCGACGACGGTGGCTGCATCGAAGCCGGCCAAGCGCTCGTCACGATACATCAGCGATCCGTGGATTAGCTCGATGCGTTCTCGCTGCTTGGGCGGCAAGCGATCAAAGTTGAGGCGGCGTTGCGCAGTCTCCAGCGTACGGTACAAAACATCCATGCCAATGATCCGCGCGAACGACTTTTCCTGGAGCAGGAGCTTGAGCAGCTTGCCCTCGCCGCAACCCAGATCAATCACCGACTTCGCGCCTTCGTCACGCAGGGCTGCGACCACGGCTTCCAAACGCTGATCGTTCAGACGCAGCGGTGCTTCGACAGCCTCCTCTTCGGCGGCGTGGACCTCCTCAACCTCGTCGGCGTCCGGGCTCTCCTCCTCGACGAGTCGTTCGAGTGCGGCTCTCATCAACCCGGTCCGATGTTTGAGGTATCGCCGCGCAATCAACTCCTTCTCCGGGTGCGATTCCAGCCAACCTTCACCCTTGGCCAGAAGCTTCTCCACTTCGTCGCCGCCGACCCAGTAATGCTTGTCGTCGTCAAGCACAGGGATCAGCACGTAAAGGTGTGTGAGCAGATCCTGCAGTCGGCACTCTGCGCCCAACTCGACCGTGTAGTACGAGCTCTCTCCCCATTCCGGGAACGTCTCGTCGAGCGGATGGCGCGTTGCGACTATGCGATAGCCCAAGGGCTCGAAGAGGCGCCGCAACAGGACCTCGCCGCCGCGACAGGGAACGACACTCAGCTTGGCCATCAACGGCATTGGCTGCTCGACCAGTTCGCGTCTCTCCTCACAGCGGCCAGCCATCGCCGACCCGTACACGCGCGCGATCGCCACGCTCATCAGCGATGAAGCGACGAATGGTCGATCATTGACGTACTGCCGAAGATGAAAGCACTCGCCAGCCGGGCCACGGCGGTTACGGACCAAACCAATCGGATCGACATCGAGCAGCAGCGCGGCTGTGCAGCAATCTTCGCCAGCCTCCGGGTAGAAGACGTGGGCCTTCCCGAAAGCCAGATCGAAACTCTGACAGCGATCCGGGTGCTTGTGGAGGAGCCAGCCCAGGTCCGTTGCTTGCTTCATCGTTGTAGTAATTGACAAGAGCAATCTACGTCTCGCATACCTGTGCCATCTGACCACTACTAGGATGAGGAGGTCAAATTCTGCCGTTAAGCTTACCGAGCTGTGCTTCCGCTAGCGACCCCAATCAACTGCCCAGCGGGTGGATTCGACGGGCCTGAGCTTCGGCCCATGCCAGCCACTCTTCCAGTGTCTGACCGTCTCGGAGTTGGTCGTCCGGCACCCGGCCGAAGCGGCGTACCTCCTCGATGTAGTCCATCAACAGGCGGTACTGTTGAAGCGCTGCGGCCGCCTTGTGCATTGCTTCGACCCGGCTCTTTTCCTCCTCGATCTTTCTCCGACGTTCCCAATCTTGACGACGCGCCGCTTCGTCCGCTTCGCGCTCTTGCCGGACATCGGCCAGGCTCTCAATCACATCGGCCACGGCTTTGTTCATCAGCTGAGTGATCGCTTGATTGCTCGACAGATCGACAGGCCCACCCGGGACAAGCACCAGATCGCCGGTCGGCACATCGTCCCACTTCGGTATCCGCATTCGCGGATACCGTTCCTTCTCACGTAGTTCCTTGGCAGTCGGCACATGTTCTACTCGCCGCTTCTCTTCGTATACGTAAATCTGAGTGCGATCTCGCCCACCTACGGCAAACGTGCCGGAACCCCGATGATCCTCCGCGATCTCAACTTGCAAGTCTTGGCCTTCCAGCGCCTTGATGAACCGGTCCATCACGGCCAAGGCCCTCTTTCGTACGCCTTTGCTAGCACGGATGTCGAGGGATCTTGGTGCGTAACGGCTCGAGTGCTGATACGGATCGCTGTTGGACCACGAAGCTTGCGTAGCCTGGGTCAGTTTGTGCGGTCTTGTCAGGCGCAGCTTGACCGTGGGAGGCGAAGTTGCCTCAATCCCCCCCGGCGCCCCAAGTTCCGTCGCGGCTGCACTGGTTGGCTCATGGTCTGTTCGATGCGTGGCGGGCATAGATGATCCTCCCGTGCGGGCTGGGAGTTCGTGTGTCCGTCGTTCCGACGGCCGATTGGCGACATAATAGCAGCTCGACGAATCCTGCCCAAGACACAGGAGGTGATACCGTGTCCGCTGTTGACCGCGAAAAACTCTACGAGCAGGTGTGGACCATTCCCGGAAGCCGCTTGGCACCACTCTATGGAATCTCCGATGTCGCGCTTGCGAAGGCGTGCAAGCGACACAAGATTCCGCGGCCGCCACGAGGCTATTGGGCCAAGTTGGCTGCAGGCCAAAAGCCCCCACGAAAGCCACTGCCAAAGCTCCTCAGTGACCGGGATTCCGTCGTTTTGATGCAGGGGTGGCAGCTGCCTGAAGACGCTTTCGAACAGAACGTCCAGGGGCCGAATCACGGCACGCCGGCAACGCAGGCCGTTGCCGAGGCCGATGCCATGCCACACGAGCTAGTGGTCGCCGCTCAGTCCCAACTGGCTGCCGCAATACCGGATCAGAACGGCTTGCTTCGCACCGACTCGAAGACGGTACTGGACGCGCAAGTCTCGTCGGATTCGGTCCAGCGCTGTCTTGCACTTTACGAGGCGCTGATTCGCAAGTGGGAAGGACAAGGTGGGACTGTCCGTGCGGCAGCGACAGGCGGCGGCCAAACTGCGCTGGCGATTGGAGAGGATGAGGTCTACGTTCGCATCGTTGAAGAAATCGACGAGAAGAAGCCCGTCTCGGACCCCGCGCGACTGACAGGCCGTTTGTGCGCCCAGTTGTACGGCGAAGATGTTCGCAGGCAGTGGGCGGATCGGAAGACGCAACGATTGGAGAAGGTGTTGAGTACACTCGTCACAACGGCGGCTGCCGCCGTCGCCGGCATCAGAGTAGAACGGCTGGATGCCGAGTGTGTGGAGCGCCAGCGCCGGCGTGTGCAAGATCGGCGCCAGGCGGTAGCCAACAAGAAGAACCGTGAGTTCGGGCGGCGTCAGAAGCTGATGGAGTA
>JAGFJJ010000003.1 GCA_024102815.1 Phycisphaerae bacterium | reverse complement strand
GCGTGTGGTGAACGCGTTCAGCGTTGGATCGGGTAAGGAGTTCTATCCGTACGCGTATCCGCAGACGCCGACGACGATTCACGCGCCGACGCCTCCGTCGCCGGCGCTGTGTCCGACGCCGCCGCTGATGGCGGAGTTGAACCCGTAGTCTCTTGGCGAAAGCCGCTGAGTTTCCGTGGCCTGCAGTCTACCGAGACTTCCTGCGTTCTTGCGCGAGTTCTCGCCAGTTGTGCTGTGCACGATTTGGGCCAGTCGAGAAACATCTCGCGGCGGAGGTTGACTCGCTCCTCGTGTTTCCCCAACGTGTGTTGCTGGACGGGCGCCTTCTCGTGTCACGATTTTCGCCATTCCGCAATCCGGCGGGCTTCATTATCGATACTGCCGCGTGGCGTGATTGCCTCTACGTCGGTGGTCTGGATCTCTGACAGCAGAGCTGCGTGCTTGCACTCCAAATCGCCGCAATTCCGACCGAGGCCGTGCCGCTCCACTTTGGAGACTCCGACAACCTCGGACGGAGTTTCTGCTATGGACAGCTGCGCATCGCGTTTGAAGCGATCCAACGCGCGGTGCCTTTGGCGCCGGCAACACGACAAGTCCGACGGAAGGCGCGCCCAAGATTCCTATTCTCAAGTACCAGAACATGAGAGTATTAAATTGTCGGTGACGCTGGTTTACTCGAAATAGGCCTTCGTGACATAATTCTGCATCATTCTCCGTGTATTGAAGAATGAGCCGTTGATGGCGATGGCGTGTCGCATGACGCTGACAAAGCCGCTACGATCACGGTAGAAGATCGGCAGAATAACCTCCTCCAGCTTGCGATAGAGCGCATCGGCATCGCGCCGCCGCGCCTCGTCGGGCGGCAGGGGCGACGCGCTTCCGTCAGGATTGCGTTTCACGGGATCGTCGCCGATAGCCCAACCGGTAACGCCTTCAATGCATCCCTCCAACCACCACCCGTCGAGGATGCTGAGCGACGGCACGCCGTTGACGGCGGCTTTCATTCCGCTGGTACCGGAGGCTTCCATCGGGGGCTGGGGCGTGTTCAGCCAGAGATCCACGCCGGCTACCAACAGTCGGCTCAACTCCATGTCATGGTTGGGCAGATAGACCGCGCGGATCTCCGGTCGAAGCGAGCGACATATGCCGACGATCGACCGGATGAGCTGTTTGCCCTGACCGTCGTGAGGGTGAGCCTTGCCGGCGTAGATCAACTGGAACGCACCGGCCTCGCGTGATATTCGTTTCAGGCGATCCACGTTCGATAAAGCCAGATCGGGTCGCTTATACGCCGTTGCCCGGCGGGCGAAGCCGATCGTGAAGACATCCAGGTCGAACCCTGCGTTCGTGTCCCGGTTTACCTCCTCAATCAAGTGCCGTTTCGCTTTCTGATGGGCGTTCCACAGCTCATCACGATTAAGGGACATGGCATAACGCAGGCTCGCAGTATCCTCTCTCCAGCCGGGAACGTGCTTGTCGAACAATTCTGCGATCGAAGGCGCTGCCCAAGTCGCTGAATGGACTCCGTTGGTGATCGCATCGATAGGATAATGTCCAAACATCTGTCGGGAAACTTCGCCATGCCGTTTTGCCACGCCGTTGATGTAGTGGCTGAGGCTGAATCCCAGAAAGGTCATGTTTAGCGCGTTATCGCAGCACAATGCGTCCTGTTCCTCTGCAGACGTGAGAATCCTGGCGAGACCAGGTTCGAGGACATTGCGAACCAGATCAAGGGGAAACTTGTCGTGTCCGGCCGCAACCGGCGTGTGGGTTGTAAAGACGCAGCGTCGTCGGACCGTGTCCAAAATGTCCGTTCCGATCGAGCCGCCCCCTCGTGTTCTTGACTCTTCCTCCAATAACTCCAAAACCAGCAGGGCGGCATGCCCCTCGTTCATGTGGTAGCGCTCGAGGTCTCTGAAACCAAGAGCTCTGAGCATTCTTACGCCGCCGATTCCAAGGACGGCCTCCTGCAGCAAGCGATAACGGGCATCTCCACCATAAAGGTGATTCGTCAGCGACCGATCGCCCTCGGCATTCTCAGGGACGTCTGTATCAAGCAGGATTACGGGCACCTGGAATCCGCCTACTCCCGTTACGTCAAACTGCCATGCGGCGATCTGAACCACGCGGCCCTCGAGAGTGACTGTCACTCGCGGCTCCAGGCGTTTCAGGTAGTCGGCGGGCACCCAATCCACAGGCTCCTCGGTCTGGTTCCCGTCAGCGTCGAGGCGTTGATAGAAGTAGCCTCTCCGATGGACAAGCGTCAGCGCAATCATGGGCAGCTTCAGATCGGCGGCCGCACGCAGCGAGTCGCCAGCCAGCATTCCGAGCCCGCCGCTGTACGTAGGTATCGCCGGATCCAGACCGATTTCCATCGAGAAGTACGCGACGGTTGGTTGTGATCCCATCAGATTCCCTCAGGTTGACCGCTCACGCGTTGGTCCCGTTATCGCCACCTCTTATATGGACAGCATTTGGACATTTCGGTGCTCGTCAATGGTTACGAGATCACCGGCCGGAATTTCCTGCCAACTCTTATCACCGCTCAACGGCTCCGAACTCACAATCATTGCATACTCACTCGGTTTCACGGAGCGCATTCTACAAGCTCCTTCGTAGCACTCATACCGGCCTCCGGCGCTGTTATGGAGGGACGCCGCGTCGGAGCGTCCGCCACTCACGAAGCGCGATACCGCCGCGTTACGTCCGTCGGTCACCGCGAGATTCAGATATGAGGGCACGGCTTCGCCAGACTTGCGGACGGGGGCCTCGAGCTGAGCAATCGTCCGCCGGACCCCATCCGCGAGAGCCGCTACCGTCCGCGGCAGGTCGCCGAATCCGATTTCGTCGAGGAGCACCGCGAAAACATACTCAGAGTCCATGGCGCCTTGGACCGTGTTGAAGGCCCGATCGGAAAGCGATTCGATGAGCTTGCGGCGGATGCGCCGAAACGCGCCGATATCCCCATTATGCATGAACGCAAACCGACCGGATGCGAAGGGGTGGCAGTTGCTCTCGCTGACTGCCAGTCCCAGTGTCGCCGCCCGTATATGCGCCAAGATACACTCGCTTTCGGTAACGCGGGACAAGGAGACTAGATTTCGATTGCTCCAAGCCGGCGACATGGAGCGAAAGAGCGCCGGTTGAAGACTGTGTTTCGGAACGTACCATGCGATTCCGAATCCGTCGCCATTCAGTGGATCCTCCGACTCATCGCCGTGAAAGCTCTGATGGATCAACGAATTAGCCGGCTCGACCAGCAACGAAGAAAGTGTCACGGACGGACCGGAATAGAGCACGAAGCGGCACATCTGCAATTCCTCCAAGACTCTTGACGGACCGCGTTGTTGATCGCCCGAACACAAGCTGCAACTTCGCCGTCCAATTCGGCTGCCTTGGCATGCCAAGCGATGTGAGGGATAGATGACATGAATGGGGATCCTCCGCGGATTGCTCGCGGCGTGGTTTGCGCGACCCACATGAATCAGCGCTTGCCGATTTCCGACAGCAGCTCGAGCTGGACTTCCTGGATTTCCACCAAGCGCTCCCATTGGTGCGAGAGCAGGTGATCGATCTTTTCGTGCAACTGCCTGATCTCAAGTTCCGCCTTCAAGTTCACCTGGTAGTCGTGGCGGGCACGCAGGCGATCTTTGGCCTCCTGCCGGTTCTGGCTCATCATGATGATGGGTGCCTGAATGGCGGCAAGACAGGAAAGCACAAGGTTGAGGAGGATGAACGGATACGGATCAATCGGTCGCCACAGTAGCACCAGCGAGTTCATCGTGATCCAGACCGCCAGGAATACTGCGAAGACAATCAGGAAAGTCCAGCTACCGCCGAACGTCGCGATACGGTCGGCTAGGCGTTCACCGAGCGTCCACTCCTGCTCGAACTGCGCATCGACATTACTGGCCAGCACCTCGTGGTCGCGAAGACTCCGTAGAACTTCCTCCTCCAGCGAAGTTAGTTCTCCCCTTTCCGATTCCAGCAAAGAATGTACGTATTGCTCACGGAATGTCGCGAGATCCGCCCGGCAGACGTATTGGTCGGGAGACCAATCGGGGTGGGCGCGGCGTATCTGGTCGGCCACAGCCGGACGAATGACCGCACCGGCCATCAGTTCCCGGTGAGAGAAGGTCTTTCCGCAAATGGCGCATGCATGCTTGTGGTTGCGGTCGTCCTTGGTCACGTCCATTACTCCTGCGATGCGATCGATTCGCCTCGAGGCCCTCGTTGCCGAATTCCGGGCTTCAGCCCGCGGCTCTGAATCGCGATTCCGAGGGCCGCCAAGATCAGCAGAAGAACCGCTTGGAAAGCGGGTCCCAAGGCGAGGCCCGCGACGATCGCCGATGCCCCGGCGAATGAGGTCAACAGGATGATCGCCCAATCCATCACCGCCGCCGCGATGATCGCCCCCGCCAGGCCGGCGAGTATGAACCAAGCCAGTTGCGCATTGTCACCCGCGGTTGATCGGGTGAGTACCAAGGCGATGAAGCCGCCACCGTAGAAACCCAGCACCGCGAAGGCGATCCGTTGTGCGAAGATGGCGAGCACCACGCCGATCGCACCGGCCCCGATCGCTACCAAGAACCGCGACCAAGGAGCCCAATCGGCGAGAAACTGTTGGGCAAACTCGGAACCGGCCAGGAATCCACTGATGCCGACCATGATCCAGTACAACCGTCGCCCCAGCAGCAAAACGAGCAACCCCAGCACGATTCGAACGCCGGCCGTCATGACGGCAGCTCCCTTTGCGTTATCCCGCCTTGGTCATGCCTGCGGGCCGATTCGAAAACCCGACTGGATAAGGCGCTTGCTGCGATGTCGAATGATCGCTGGCAGCCAAGTACTCCCGCGATTCTACCAACGTTCTGGCTCCTCACCCAGATGTGCGTGTCCGGGACGACACCGGACCGGCTGGCTGTCAGTCGGACGTCGCCATGAGGTATATTACCTCGCAATCGAATAGCCATATCGTAAGTGCGGGCGTCAAGGGCCGTGCGACGGTACCGTTCGGGCGGACTAATCGATGAGACACCGGCGCCGTTTGACCCACCGACCGGGCGCCGTGGTGCCTCTGCCTTTCAAGCTCTATGATCGTCTGTGCTCTGGAACCTCAGCCGCCGGAGCTGGTCGCGGCCATTGCTCACGGAGGGAACGCCGGGTGTAGCGCGGGTCCGGCATCGCCGCCCGTTCATCGTTCTGCCGCGCAGGAAAGTGGACGGCTTACCATCGGGATCCTCTGATGTTTGGCTTCAAGCGTAAGAGACGGGAACACATTCGAAGGCGGCCATTTCCGCCCGCCTGGCTGGAGATCCTCGAACGGAACGTGAAATATTATGGCCTGCTCACGCCGGAAGAACAGGCCGAGCTGCGCGGAGACATCCAGGTGTTTCTGAAAGAGAAGCGCTTTGAGGGCTGCGGTGGCTTGACCATTACCGATGAAATCCGCGTCACCATCGCCGCTCAGGCCTGCATTCTGTTGCTCCATCGCCGAACTGATGAATATCCGCGCATGCAAACGGTGCTTGTGTACCCGCATCCTTATGTGGCCGACGGGAAACAGCGCCTTCCGGATGGCACGATCCTGGAGGGTGTTCAATCGCGCTTGGGCGAGTCATGGTACCGTGGTCCGGTCGTCCTCGCCTGGGACGATGTGCTAATGGGGGCGGCCGACGTACATGACGGGCGCAATGTTGTCTTTCACGAATTCGCCCACCAGCTTGACAGCGAGTCAGGAGCCAACGAAGGTGCACCAGCCCTGCCGCGCCGTTCGATGTACATCGCATGGGCACGCGTGCTGGGGCGGGAGTACGCCCATCTGGTCGACGATTTGAAACACCATCGACGGACGTTCATCAATGCCTACGGGGCAACGAACCCCGCGGAGTTCTTCGCGGTCATCACCGAGGCCTTTCTTGAACAACCGGTGCAGCTGCAGCGCCGCCACCCGGAGCTGTACGACCAACTGGTCGCGTTCTACCAACAGGACCCCGCGTCGCGCGTTCGGCAGTTCGGGCGGACGAAGCGCTTACCGCCCCAAACCTGACCGTTGTGTCATCGGCGGCCGGGTCTGCCTTGGGAAGCCATCGCGGAGCCCAGCCAAATCATCTCCTGAAACCTGGTGTTTGAGCCTGCGACTCCCGAATACTTGGCCATGGTTCCTTGTGCATGGAGACACTTTCATGGCCAAACCACTGGTAACGGATAAACTATGGACGCTGATCGAGCCGTACATTCCTGTCAAACGCCGACGGTGGCGCCATCCCGGACGGCGGCGTCTGCCGAACCGTGCGTGCCTAAGTGGCATCGTCTTAGTCTCGATGTCGGGCATCCCCTGGGAGATGCTGCCCCAGGAAATGGTCTGCGGCTCGGGGATGACCTGTTGGCGTCGGCTCGACATCACTAGGCCTTTCTCACGATCGGCTGCATCTTGATTCGCCATCGAATGCACAAGAACCCATTATGTTAGGCGATCTAAGTTTCTTTCGGGAATTGCGATTCGAGAAGAGACGGCATTGTGAGCGGGCCGAATCCGGCGGATCATAAGCCTTTTATTCACAGGACGTTTCAATCAATTGGCAGAGCCAGGTTCGGGCCATCACCCTTCAAGCCAAGGGATGCAAGATGCCCGAACGACGAGTACAATGCTGGCGCGAAACGCCGGCGTCGGTTTTCCATCGTCGCTGTTCGTAAGTCGACACGGTCATGCCATTGCTCTTCAAAATCCGTGGTGCAACGGTTGCCCTCACACGCACAGTCACACCTGAACAACTCAGGTCGCGTAGTACGACACTTCCAAGCTAGGGGAAAAGACATGCGCATCAAAATGAATCATCGAGTTGTGCAGCGAACATCAGCCGGATTGGTTGCGATGACACTTGGGTTGCTGCCTCTCGCGGCCGGAAGGGCGGATGAGACCGATGACCTGGCCAAGGAAGCGGACGCCGCGCTACGCAATGCGAGCCACCTGATGTTCGAGGGAAAGACTGCGGAATCGGCGGCGAAGCTGGAAGAAGTCGACAGGCTCTTGAAGCAGATTGAGGAAAAGGACCGCCAAAACTCGCGACTGAACGGCCTGCGTTCGAAATACCAGAAGCTGCAGAGGGACTTGGCTCGACGCATGCCGAAAGGGGAAGAGAAGGCGGAGCAGTCCGTTACTCACACTCCGTCAGAGACACGCGGGCGCACCGACCTTCCACGGGAGGCCAGGGAGGCGATGCGGAGTATTCGGGATATCGAACGTAAGATCGAGCACGCCCACCGTATGATCGAGAGAGGCAAGACCTCGGAATTGTCGAAATCTCTCGAAGATTACTACACCGAAATTGAGCAGCACATCATCGACCTTCAAGACCAGCTATCAAGAGCTCGGGATCTAGCCGAAGAAAAAGGGATCCAGGGACATCCCGACATTGAAGGCGTGCAAGTGTATGTTGAGGAAGCCCCGAGTCGCCTGAACAAAATCAGGGAGGATATGCGAGCATTCACGGAGAAACGGGCGTCGGGACCGGACGAAACGAACGACGGAGCTACGAATGTGACGCAAGCGCAGGCCGACTGGAAGGCGCTGGCATCGCTGAGCAAGACCTACCAGGAGAAATTTCAGTCCGAATCCGACGTCAAGAAATTGGGTGCCCAGCTGAAGCGCAATTGGACAAATTGGAAGACACAGTTTCAGCCGGTTCGCGACCGCTTTCGGGCGAGATACGGCACGACCAATCCCCAGGTCTGGGAAGCCTTTGAAAGAATCCCGACACCGGAGAATGTTGCAATGCCGGCCGCTCAAGCGGCCAACATCGCCTACGACATCGAGATTCCGGAATGTGAATCGCGCTTTGCGGCCTGGGCCATAAAGTGGGGTTCCGATGCATTGCGTTTATCGAAAAGCATCCGCCTGGAGAACAGTGAAAAGGCAGAGCTGAAGTACGTTCGGTCAGAAGATGCGGTGAGATACTTCAACCTGGCGAAAGAATGGGGAGCGGCAGCAGACGTTGACCGGCACCTGGCCGAAGCCGAAGCCGCGGTCGCGGAAGCCTTACCCGCATGGGAGGCAACGCTGGCCGACCTGAAGTGGCCGGGATCCAACAAGGATTTTGCCGGGCCGGGAGATCCGGAGGAATTGGCCGCTGCTGCAATTGCGTTTCTCAATAGGCATCCCGATTGGACTGCGCCAGAGTATGACGATGTGCATATTCCGCTTGCGGCGTGCGTCGAGGGAAAAGGCTGGGAAGTGTCAAAACGCGCCCCACTGACCGACGAGCCTACGCAGTATAGCCTTGCCATATTGGTGGCGTTCAGTGGGCAGGCCGATCCGGACTTGGTGTACGTTTATCACATGGTTTTCTACACCACGGAGGCGGCCGGCGTGCGGCCCGGCCTGCCGCTGCGCTTCGCCAATTCAAGGCAGCATGCGAGCTTTCGCATGCTGCGGCACAAGATCCCGCAATCCGAATAATCGGGTGACGCTAGAAGCTGTTTCAAAACCCCTGTGACACCGCGTTTTCAGTAGCCCCGGGCCAGATGCCGGGCAGTTTTGAGATGGCTTCTAGCGTAGCTGCAGCGAGACAGCTGTTGTTATGGAGGCCGGTTTGAGGCCACCGCGTGCGCGTCATTTCAGAAGCGCTGGGTCGGGCGTTTTCGCGGCGGCGCCGAAGCAGATTGGGACACTGCGGCATTCGGTGCAGTTCTTGTCGCGCTGCACGCCTGGGATCAATGGCGACGGCAACGCTATCTGCGTGACGAGTGGCGTCGGGATCGGGAAAATCGGGGCCGGTGGTAGCGGCAGAGTCTTGGTGGCGTCAGGAGGGCGGGACCCGGTGTAATACGCCGTCCTTGGGGCTGTAGCGACGGTACGATGTAATTGCAGGCCGTGCGCGACCGGTGCGGTATCGTGTACGGCCGACTGTAGCACAAATCCACAAGTGGGATGGATGATCGGATTTTAGCGAAGTCCACTCCGAACGTCCTGCTGCAAGCTGTTTTCAACGTTGACTTTCGGAACCGGCGGACATGGGAGTGGGTCCCTGTTTCCCGCTGTCCCTATCTCCCCGGATCCGCCACGCAGGCCGGCACACGCGTCACCTCTGACGGGCACGACCGGCGACGCCAACAAGACTGCGCTCGGAATTGACTCACGAAAAATGTGCACGACGGCTGCGACCGTTGAGTGCAGACACAGCGCCAGCCGTCGGAGAGTACAAAGGAAGTACAAAACTGAACAGGTTTTGGACGGTCCCCAGTGGGCTTTAGGAGTCTGATTGAGTTCGGTGTTTTTCCCGCAAGAAACCGCTGTTCTTCGCTGTTTTCGCGTCAGAAACGGCCATTTTCGCGAACTGGAAGCGGGGGGAATCGATTAAGCAGGCAACCCTCTCTAATCAGTCAAAACACCACATTTCGTATGCATCGCCGTTCGACGCATGACATAGAGTGACACCAGGGTACACCAGCGGACACAGAAGGACAAGGAATTCGGGTCAACTACACATATTTCTCAACAACAACCGCTGATCATCGCGGCGAGAAAGAGCACGATCTTCGTGCAACGCTCAATCACCCAACGAATGGACCTGCTGGGCCTGCCATTCGGCCCATGCCAACCACTCTTCCTCTGTTTGCCCGTCTCGGAGTTGGTCGTCCGGAACCCGGCCGAAGCGACGTACCTCCTGTGCTCTGAGCGTCAGTCGACGCGATCAGCCTCCTTTCGTACGCCCTGAAAAAAAGGCCGTTTGACTCGGGCGAGATCGTGGCGTAAACTTGTTTGCAGAAAGGGACATATATCGTCCTTTTACGGAAACGATGATTCGGTGCGATAATGCCTCAGATGACCGTGGAAAGCTGGGTCGATTCGATACAGGCGGGTGGAAGGTACACCTTCCTCCGTAGCGAGGCGATCAGCGGCAGCGGCCTTTCGGCCGAGGCGGTCAAGAAGGCGCTGCAGCGACTGGCCCGGCGGCAGCGCGTGGTCAAAGTCAAAAACTACTTCTACGTCGTCGTGCCGCTTGAGTATCTCCATGCCGGCGCACCACCCCCGTCCTGGTTCATCAACGATCTGATGAAAGCGATGGACCGGCCGTACTACGTCGGTCTGCTCAGCGCTGCAGGTATTCATGGGGCGTCGCATCAGCAACCCCAGGAGTTTCAGGTGCTCACGGACCGGCCAACCAGGCCGTTGGAGGTCGGTCGGGCGAGAATTCGGCTCTTCGTCAGCAAACACTGCACCAAGGCACCGGTACAAGATGTAAAGACGCCGACCGGTTCGATGCGCGTGTCTACTCCGGAGGCGACCGCCGTTGATCTGGTGCGCTTCGCACGAGTGGCGGGCCACCTTGACAACGTCGCGACCGTTCTTGCGGAGCTGGTTCCGCTGTTGGAGCCGAAGCGGTTACTGAGAGCGGTGCGCGCCAGCGCGGACGTGCCCAATGCGCAGCGGCTAGGTTACTTGCTCGAAAAGGTCCGTGGCCGGCAACAGGCGAAATCGCTTCGCGAGTGGCTTGTCCGTCAATCACCTCGTGTCGTGCCGCTTCGCCCGGGGCGGACGGAAGCGGGCGTCACCGAGGACCGGCGTTGGAATGTGTCCGTCGCAGAGCCGATCGAGATTGAGACTTGATTCCGCAGGCACACATTACAGCGTGGCGCTCCACCGCACCTTGGGCTGACGACGCCCAGGTTGAACAGGACCTCGTGCTCTCACGCGCGGTCGTCGAGGTTTTCACCGACCCGGGCTTGGCCGGTTCACTGACACTTCGCGGCGGAACGGCGTTCAACAAGCTGTTCATCCACCCCCCGAGTCGATACTCGGAGGACATCGACCTGGTTCAGGCGGAACCGGGTGCCATCGGCGACGTGTTGAATGCCATCCGTAGCCTGCTGGATCCCTGGCTTGGGCGTCCCAAGCGGTCAAGTAGCGAAGCGAGCGTGACACTCGTGTATCGGTTTGATTCGGAGATAGCGCCGGTTCGCCCGTTGCGCCTGAAGATCGAAATCAACACGCGCGAGCACTTCGCCGTCATGGGGCACCATCGGAAGGAACTCTCCGTAACGAACCCGTGGTTCACCGGCGAGGCCGCCGTTACCACGTACAAGCTCAACGAATTGATGGGCACAAAGCTCCGGGCGCTTTATCAGCGCCGCAAAGGGCGCGATCTATTTGATCTCTGGCTATGCCTCAGTCACGGCATGTTGGAACCGGACCAAGTCGTGGAGTGCTTCGACGCATACATGAAGCACGAGAAGAGGACGATCTCGCGCGCCGAGTTCGAGCGTAACCTGTTTGAGAAAGAGGATGACCGGGCGTTCCTTGATGATATCCGGCCGTTACTCACCGCTGGGATCGACTACAACGCCAAGGTCGCCGCCACCCTCGTTCGCGAGAAACTCCTCAGCCGTTTAGCGGGAGAACCGTGGCGCGGGGCGCCGTCTGGCGGAGACGTGAGGAAACGCCGCGGGCGAAGGCCGGGCACCGGACGCAAGCACTAAGGTGCACGTCCGAGAGAACGACACGTGTACGGGGCGTTCTTATAGCTGCACGGATTGCTCGTCTCCGTGGAGGATCTTCGCAAGACCGTCATAATGGAAAGGGAGCGTGACAAGAAAAAATGGAGGCCGATCCTCACCGTAGTGATAATCGGCGGAGAATCTGAGGATTAGGCGAAACTCCGTGGAATAGGCGTAGCTGGTATGCTTCCGGATGATGATCGACACAACAGGATGCGGCGGTCGCTGGCCCTTGCGCTTAATCATGAGTGGCCACAGCTCGACCGTACCAGGAGAAACGTCGCCAAGCTCGCTGCCATCACGATTGACGATGACGGTGATGCAGCCGACATTCCGATCGTGGCAACAGTAGCGACGGATGGTGGGGAAGGACGGCTAAACCTAGCACCCATCTCGATTCAGATCGTTCGCGTTGCCGACAATCGTGGCGTCATTCACTTTGAGGAGTTTGTCCCCCAGTCCCTCCGGCCCGACGAGGTGATGCGTTACTTTTTCGCATCGGACGACCGGTTCCAGCGATTCTTACGGTACCTCGGTGTTTCGCTTGAAGACCTGCTTCCGGAAGATGATTTCCAGCGAAGCCATCTCCTGGCGATGCTTCGAGAGCTATTGGAGTGGGCGGCGCTACTGAGGTTGGCCGCACAGAAGCAACCCACACTCCTGCTGCGCGACGGACTGCTGCGTAGTGTCATGCTGCGGGACCGTGTCTTTCAGGCGCTGCGCAAGCGATTCGAAGACCTCACGACCGAACACGGGCATCTACTAGTTGGCGTCGCCAAGCGGTCGAGCATTGTCAACTACCTCTCCGTCGCCTTCGGCGTTAACGAGACTTTTGATACGGGCGCCTCCGCCTATGTCTGCATCCCACCGGACCTGGAACGCGAGGCGGCACCGGCACAGTATCGCTGGATTGGCGATCGGGCCATGGGCCAGCTATACCTCGCCAAGCTGGATACAGGCACGAATGTCCCGGTGGTGCCTGTGGATGTGGCGACCTGGCAGCAGGGCCGGGTTCGTGAGATGATGCGATATCTTCGGCGATCGTCCCGTGGGAGCTTTCCGAGGCGTGGATATCCTCAGGAGCTATTGATGGCCCATGAGTATGCGAAACTGGATGGGCTGGAGATCGAGATGTTGGAGTCTGAGTTGCTGCAGGAACTCGCAGCTCGGGAGCCGAGCGTGGCACAGGAGGCGAGCGCGCTGATGCTCCTTGGTCGACGGATCGTTGAGGATACGGATGACGAATGACCCGGCGAACTTGCCTCTTTACCGCGGCACAGTAGTCGGCTTGCTGCGCGGTTTCTCGCAAAGCGGCCTGCACCTCGAGCTTGATGTCGTCATACCGCATCGGGAGGAAGGCCTGCCCGGGTTCGGTGAGTTCCTGCTGATCGAGGCGGGACCCGGACGCGCCATGGCTGGGCGTGTTTGCCAATATCGGGCTGCCGGCCGCCTGATGTCCGATCAAGGTGACAGCTACCTGGCCGACCTGTCGCGTTCAGACGAACGCCCGCCGGCGCCAATCATCCGGCAAATGCTCCGGTACACGGTGAAACTCCAACTGTCGGGGCAGCTTCGGATGACGGAGAGCTGGTTCGAGTTCACCGTGGGTGATCGTGAATTCGCGACATTCGGTAGCCCGGTGCGCGAGCCCTCCGATGCCGCCTTGGCGTATCTGTGCAACGTGAACCTCGAGAACGATCCGAGTGCGGTTGTGCTTGGCGAGCTGGTCTACGGTCAGCACGTGCTTGCCGACGTGCCCATCAAGTTCAGCGTGGACCGGCTGAAGGCCCGCCGGACCTTCGTGTTTGCCCGCGCCGGGTATGGCAAGAGCAATCTCATCAAGTACCTGGTCTCGCAGCTGTACAGCTCGCCCCCCGACGTGGGGCTTTTGATCTTCGACGTCGAGGGCGAATATGCATTGCCGGACGCCGCAGGCCGGCCCGGCATGGCCAACATCTCGACACTGGCGGATCGCCTATCGTTGTACACTAATCGCCCGGTACCAGAGAATTTCGGGTCCCTGAAAAAAGGCGACATGCACCTCGATTTTGGCGACTTCTCGCCGCAGGACATTCTGGCGTGTTTTCTACCCTGGGAGAAGCAGGAGACCGTATTCGCCAACCTGGTGCGCGGATTGAAGTGGGACGCCTGGCGTAAGCTGGTCACATACCTTGCAGAGAAAGAATTTCAGGCTGATGACAACGCGCTGGCGCAGATCCTGGAGTACCGCCCGCAGACTCGGAAGGATCACGGTGACGTAAGCCTCGCTGCAATCAAGAACAATCTCGTGCCACCGATCCGTCGACTGCACAGGGCAAACAGCCCCGTCGGAAGGAACCTGATCGAAGAGCTCCGCCAGGGCCGCATCATCATCGCGGACACGTCGTTACTGGGAAGCGAGGACGCGCTCGCTGTTAGCGGGCTGCTTCTCCGGCGGCTGTTCGAACACAATCGGCGACACTTCACGGATCCCGCTCGTTCCATCGTCCGATGCTTGGCGATGATCGAAGAAGCGCAGGCGGTCCTGGGTGACCGTGAGATGGATGACCGCAACATCTTCGTCCGCTGGGTGAAGGAAGGCCGCAAGTACGACCTGGGTGTGGTCCTGGTCACGCAACAGCCCGGCGCAATTGCCGATCAGATCATCAGCCAGGGTGACAACTTCTTTGTTCTGCATCTGCTGAACGATGCGGATCTGGCCACGCTAAAGCGGCATAATGCTTATTTCGCTGAGGACATCCTCGGCGTGATTCGATCAGAGCCGATTCCAGGCAACTGCTACTTTTGGAGTGCACCGGATCAACCTTTCGTCCTTCCGGTGCGTGTGAGGGAGTTTGGAAAAAGTGGTACGAAACAACGGGCCTTCGCAGCACGATTAGAGACGACAGCGGAGTCGAGCAAGGCAGCCGGAGGGGAAATCGACCTGCAGCCTGTCGTCCTCGGCATCTTGGGCGGCCATCCGAACGTGTGGCTGTATAACGTGGCAACTCGCGACGGAAAGCCATCTCCCTAACAGGGAGAAGTCGCGTTCGCGTTGGACTACCTGGTCAGCAGCGTTGCGAGTCGGCTGCGGGAATCGCCTGTCCCCATACCCGCTTCCGACGTTGCAGCGTGGCTGCGCCAGGAACTGCCCATCAAGATAGAGCATGTGCTTGGCGGCCTGGGCGGGGAGCCCGGATTTGCAGTTTTGGCCTCAGCGACTCGCAAGGTCTGGGCCCTGCCTGCGCAAGCGATCCAACTGTCCGGAGGTAAGATGGTACGGGGCGAATCGGTCGAGATTCGGAGATCGGTTTGAGGCGTGCTTGACGTTATTGAATACACCGAGAGCGGATCGTGGATGGTAAGCCGCCGGGTTGCCCAGATTCGTGCGGATACCAGATCGGAGGTTCTGACTACATCCGGTGCGTTGCGCGTTTATTCGGGGGCCCGGCGAACTGACCTGATCCCCGAGAACGGACCCAGGCCGCATGTTAGGATCATGCGGTTTGTGGATCTGGAAGGGAGGTCAGGTTCTGCCGTTGAACTTGCCGAGTTGTGCTTCCGCTAGCGAGCCCAATCAACTGCCAAGCGGGTGGATTCGACGGGCCTGAGCTTCGGCCCATGCCAGCCACTCTTCCAGCGTCTGGCCGTCTCGGAGTTGGTCGTCGGGCACCCGGCCGAAGCGACGTACCTCCTCGATGTAGTCCGTCAACAGGCGGTACTGTTGAAGCGATGCGGCCGCCTTGTGCATTGCTTCCACCCGACTCTTTTCCTCCTCGATCGCCCTCCGACGTTCCCATTCTTCACGACGCGCCGCCTCGTCCGCTTCGCGCTCTTGCCGGACCTCGGCCAAGCTCTCAATCACATCGGCCACGGCTTTGTTAAACAGCTGAGTGATCGCTTGATCGCTCGACAGGTCGACAGGCCCACCCGGGACAAGCACCAGATCGCCGGTCGGCACATCGTCCCACTTCGGTATCCGCGTGCGGGGATACCGTTCCTTTTCACGTAGTTCCATGGCAGTCGGCACATGTTCTACTCGCCGTGTCTTCTCGTACACGTGAATTTGAGTGCGATCTCGCCCGTCTACGGCAAACGTGCCGGTACCCCGATGATCCTCCGCGATCTCAACTTGAAGGTCGTGGCCTTCCAGCGCCTTGATGAACCGGTCCATAACGGCCAAGGCCCTCTTCCGCACGCCTTTGCTAGCACGGATGTCGAGGGATTTTGGGGCGTAACGGCTCGAGTGCTGATACGGATCGCTGGTGGACCACGAAGCTTGCGTAGCCTGGGTCAGTTTGTGCGGTCTTGGCATGCGCAGCTTGAAGGTGGGAGGCGAAATCTCCTCAATTCACCCCGGCGCCCCAAGTTCTGTTGCGGCTGCACTGGCTGGTTCATGGTCTGTTCGATGCGTGGCGGGCATAGTTGATCCTCCCGTGCGGGCTGGGAGTTCGTGTGTCCGTCGTTCCGACGGCCGATTGGCGACATAATAGCAGCTCGACGAATCCTGCCCAAGACACAGGAGGCGATACCGTGTCCGCTGTTGACCGCGAGAAACTCTACGAGCAAGTGTGGACCATTCCCGGAAGCCGCTTGGCACCACTCTATGGAATCTCCGATGTCGCGCTTGCGAAGGCGTGCAAACGACACAAGATTCCGCGGCCGCCAAGAGGGTATTGGGCCAAGTTGGCCGCAGGCCAAAAGCCCCCACGAAAGCCACTGCCAAAGCTCCGCGGTGATCGAGATTCCGTCGTTCTGATGCAGGGGTGGCAGCTGCCTGAAGAAGCGTTCGAACAGAACGCACAGGGGCCGAACCACGACACGCCGTCAACACCGGCCGTTGCCGACGCCGCGCCACACGAGCTGGTGGTCGCCGCTCAGTCCCAACTGGCCGCCGCAAAACCGGATCAGAACGGCTTGCTCCGCACCGACTCGAAGACGGTACTGGACGCGCAAGTCTCGTCGGATTCGGTCCAGCGCTGTCTTGCACTTTGCGAGACGCTGATTCGCAAGTGGGAAGGACAAGGTGGGACAGTACGTACGGTACCGACGGGCGGCGGCCAAACGGCGCTGGCGATCGGAGAGGATGAGGTCTACGTTCGCATCGTTGAAGAAATCGACGAGAAGAAGTCCGTCTCGGACCCCGCGCGACTGACTGGCCGTCTGTGCGCCCAGTTATCCGGCGGGGATGTTCGCAGGCAGTGGGCGGATCGGAAGACGCAACGACTGGAGAAGGTGATGAGTACACTCGTCACAACGGCGGCCGCCGCCGTCGCCAGCATCAGAGTAGAACGGCTGGATGCCGAGTGTGTGGAGCGCCAGCGCCGGCGTGTGCAAGATCGGCGCCAGGCGGTAGCCAACAAGAAGAACCGTGAGTTCGGGCGGCGTCAGAAGCTGATGGAGTA
>JAGFJJ010000002.1 GCA_024102815.1 Phycisphaerae bacterium | reverse complement strand
CGCTGTCTTTACGCCGCAGGCGTTGAACAACCCAGCCCAGGGTCGCCCGCTTCGGGCGCACCCTGGGTGGACGACCGCCTCGAGTCCCTTCTACGCCGAAGGCGTTGCACAAGGCGCCTTGTGGAACACCTTCGGCGTACGGGAACGCGGAGGACGCTCTTGCTACACTCTGGCGACGAAGAAACTTGAAAGCCGCACGCCCTGCCTGACGGGGGATATCGCCACGCCTCGTGCGAGGGAACGAAATTCTCTAAACTGCGCTGGCTCCGGTTGCCGGATCGGGTATACTGAAGCTGGAGTATCTGAACGGAACCTGGGCTCATGGAGGCCCTGGGAAAGGGAGTTCCGCGGCACATCCAGCATCTCGTCACAATCCAGATTCCGTATTCACTTTTGGGGGCAGGCGGCTCGGTTGTCGTTTCCGGGTGCGCTTGATGAGTTTCATGGCGAGCACTCCAAAGCACATGGCGCGCAGTATCTGGGCATGGTCGCAGCAGTGGGAGATCCCCAGCGAAACGGGGGCTGGCCGCAGCATCTTGGAGGCGTTGTTGGCTCAGTTGCAGGAGCACGGCTGGAGCGAGGACGACCAGTTTGGGGTGCATTTGTCGGTCGAGGAGGCGTTGGTCAACGCGATCAAGCACGGCAACGGCTACCACCCGGACAAGGTGGTCAGGGTGCAAGCCTGTGTTTCGGCGGAACGGATGGAGATCGAGATTGAGGACGCGGGCGACGGCTTCAATCCGGCGGACGTGCCCGACCCGACGCTGGAAGAGAACCTCGAGGTGCCATCGGGGCGCGGGTTGATGCTGATGCGGAATTTCATGAGCCAGGTGGAGTACCGCGACCGGGGCAACCGCGTCTGGATGGAGAAGCAGCGGTCGCCGGAGGGTTGAGACTGAAGGGTGTTTGCCCCGCCAGGTCCGGAGCGCGACCGTTTGGACCGCCCTGGTTTCTGCTGATTTGCCGGTAGGGCTCGGCTGATCTGCTGGCGGACTTCTGCTGAGTTGCTGGCGGGGCTCGCGTGGCTCCGCTTTGGTGTGGAATCTGCTTCCGTCGGAAATCTGCTTCCGTCTGGCGCCGGCGTCCGTTGCGCGGACCTGCCAGATCCTGGCCCCTGTTCGGGCTTGGCAGGCTCCATTGCCGTTCAATCCGGGTGGACCCTTGCCCAGGCGCCCCGCGCCGGCCTGCACTACGCTTGCAGGGTTCGGCGGGATGGGCTAGTATTGAGAGCTTCACTGCTGCTCGCACTCCCCTGTAGCTCAGTCGGTAGAGCAGCCGGCTGTTAACCGGCTTGTCGTAGGTTCGAGTCCTACCGGGGGAGCTTCGTAAACGACGCCGAAATCGGCGTCCCCGCCAGTTCACACCGTCGGCCGAGAGTCTCTGCTCTCGGCCGTTCGCGTTTCTTGCCGCCCTGCCAAGGGTTTCCGTCAATTCGGCCCCCGGCGGCCGTGTCTCTGGTTCGAAAAGGAGAGACAACGGGGTGCGTCAAATCGCATCGATTTGACCGACACCCTTCGCCTTCCTACCGAAAGGTCTCTGTCGGCGAGAGACTCGGACCGAAACGGGTTAACGCGGCAGTTTGACGAATACCCCTGATCCCCTGATTTCGATTCTCCCCGTTGGAGATGTGACTCCGTCATGGTTCGGCGGTTGGGCAACCATTAAAATAGGAGTCCCAAATCGCCGCCCCGGGAAGGAATCCAATGGATTTTCACAAGACGGTTGAACAATTCGCAAAGGAAGCATCGTCTGACTCGATGGACCGAATCATCCAACTTGCCCGGTCCGGAGAACTTGACGATGAACGGATCGCGCAACTCGCGTTTAGTCTTGCCAAATCTGGAACGGTCCTGAAGTGGCCCGACGGAGGTAGGTGGGCCGACATCGCGTCGACCGGCGGCCCGAGTTCGCTCTCGACGATTCTTTGCCCCCTCTTCCTGCGTCAAATGGGGTTTCAAATTCCAAAGCTCGGCGTGCCGGGACGGCCCGCTGGTGGCATCGACGTTCTCGCCCAGGTCCCTGGCTATCGCATTCGTTTCGATGAAGGCGAGGTCACTCAGATTCTTGAACGGTGCGGCTACGTCCACTTCCTCGCCGAAGGCCGATTCGCTCCGCGAGACGGCCAGTTGTTTGCTTATCGAAAACAGCACGACGCGGTGAATCTTCCTGAACTGGCGATCGCCAGTTTGTTGAGCAAGAAAATCGCGGTGGGGCTTTCCAAGTCGGGGCTCGACGTGCGCGTTGCGCCGCATGGAAACTTCGGCGTCTCGTGGGCGGAAGCAAAAGGTAACGCCGTTCGGTTCAATCGGGTGGCGAAACTCGCTGGCATCGAAGCTGTCTGCTTTCTCACCGACGCACGGCTGCCTTACCAGCCGTTTATTGGGCGTGGCGAAGCGTTGATGGCGCTTGCGGACCTTCTCACTGGGAAGGCTGACGTATGGCTGACGCGCCATTACCGGCAGTGCTTTGCGATGGCAAAGGCCGTGAGCGGAGGGGATGCGTCTTTGCCGAGCGCAAGCGAAATCGCACCTGCGTTTCAATCGAATCTTGAAGCGCAGGGAGCGAGCCTCGATGTTTTCAACGATTTTGTTTGCACGATTCGACAGAGTCGCCGATTCGAACTGCTTGCGGCTGGAGAAGGATTCCTGACAATTGATCTTGAACGGCTTCGGGCAACTCTTGTGCAGACACAAATCGCTTTTCAAACGCAGGACATGCCATTTCCGGATCCTTCCGGCGTCATCCTAGTGAGCCGGACGGGAGACTACGTCACCCAACACGGATTGCTCGCCACCGTTCGTTGCGAGGAGACCAGGTGGCCGGAAATGGAGCAGGCCTTGCGGAGCGCGTTTGTGTTGTCCAAAAATCCAGGCCAACTTGCTGGCTTCGAGGAGGTCGTAGATGCCTAAGTTGTGCTGCTTTCTTCATCCCGAATACACAAAGGATGAGAATCGGGCATTAACAGACCACTGCCCGCAGTGCGGGCGGCAATTCGGTTTCCCACTTTTCTCGCCACCTACCAGTATCGGCCGCTACAGAATCGTGGAACCAATTGACCGCGGCTTCTACTCGGTCGCCTACGTTGCGGAGTCTGGTCCGTTCAGCCGCCGCAAAGTAATCAAGGTCGCATTCAAGCAGGCGTATGAATTCTTTGGAAAAGACTTCGAGCAAGAATGCCGAGACCATTCTCGAATTGCGGAGGGATCGCAGCACATCGTTGGCATCGACGATATGATACTCAACGAACGCGTTCAGTTCGGCCACGAGGAGCACGTTTGCCATGTTGCCGAGCTTGATTTTGTCGAAGGCAGAACGCTCAGCGGTATCCTCGCTGCTCCCGAACCTGTGCCCGCTCGGACAATTGCGCAGATTGCCATCGATCTGTTTGCGATCCTTCGTGAGTTAGACAACAAGGGATTTCGCCACAACGACCTACAGCCGGCAAACCTTATCGTGCAAGCCTTATCGCCTGAAAGCCGGCGCGCCGATGCCGAGGATGAGACAATCCGTCTAGTCGCAATTGATCTGAATTCGGCCTCTGATGAAAGTAAGAGTGATCCTGCGGGCGAACGACTTGGTGATCTGCACTGGGTCGTTAAGTACCTTAGGGCACTCGTTGCTCGGCTATTAGCCAACCCCGACCAGACAACTGACCTCGAATACCGGCTCGCCGCTATTCTGGATGAACGCGCATCCTTGTTGTCGCCCGACAGCACGGCTCAACGAACCCCGACTTATGACGAATGCATCGAAGACATCCGGTCCGCAATCCGGCACGTTTCCTCTCCCTGGCGGGAGCAGCCAAGGCTGAGGCGATTCAACGACGCATACAACGCGCAAACTCTAGCTGCGTGGTTTGTCCCGTATCTGATCGTTGATCCAGACGATCGCTGGCTTACATCGATCAGCACGTCGGGCCCACAGGTCGTCACCGGGATGCGCGGGTGCGGAAAAACGATGCTCTTGCGAGCGCTTCAGTTCCACGCCCGAGCGACGCTGCCGACCCAAGGCGCTGACCGTGACGACATACTCGAGCACCTACGCCGCGACAGATATGTTGGGCTTTATGCGTCGAGCACGCGATTGCTTGATTCACTGGGCACGAGGGCAAATGCATTGGTGGCGCCTTACGTCCGGCTATTTGTTCAATATGCGGTCGAAGCTATCCGGGCGATTCGCCATCTCAGGGAGATCAGTTCCGATGTCGTCGTACCCCTGGCGTTTGCCAAAATTGGCGACGCCGTGGCCTCCTATGTCAAGGGTGCTGAAGCAGCCCGCACCACCGGTTCGGAGTACGAACTGGAACGTTACCTTCTGGAATTGATGGTCCGATTGAGTCGGGGCGAAGCTGAGGAAATCGAATTCGCTGGTCACCCATCATCGTCGTTTCCACACTTGGCCGAGGCCGTGTGTAGCGCTTCTGCAATCTGGGATAACGCGACCGTGTTTTTCTTGCTCGACGACGTATCGACGCGATACTTAATGAAGCCGGGAATCGAGCAACTGATGTCAGCTCTTCTGTTTTCCGATCCAAGATGCGCCTTCAAATTGACTACAGAGGCCCAGACACTGGAAATGATTTTGCGGTCACCGGGCCAAATTGAGAAGGCTCGCGAGGGGAGAGATTACCAGGTGTTCGACCTTGGTGCTGAAGTGAACGCATTGATTCGCGCCAAAAGAGGTAATGGCTTCGTCGAGCAGGTCTTGTCCCAACGTGCAAAGTACTACGCGCATCACCCATCCAATGTCACACCCAGCCAGATCTTGGCGGACACGCCGCTGGAAATCATCGCACAACAGATAGCAGCGACGTCCGAAAACTCAAGCGAGCGTAAGAAGACGTACTATGGCATATCTGCCCTCGCCGGCGTCTGCGTCGGCGACATCGGTGACGTGATCAGTTTGTACGAATTAATGCTGAGAAAATCAAAGGGCGCCTACCCGATCGAACCGCAAACGCAGTCGGAGTGTTACCAGGAGTACTGTAGCCGCCGCTTGTATGACCTGAATCGCAGGAAGGGATGGCTGAAAGATCATGCCCTCGCCTTTGCCGACGCTTCGCACACGTTGCTGATGAAATCGGAAAAGGATTTCAGAACCAAGAAAATCAAGAAGCGGCGCCCCCGGCAGTACCTGAAGCTGTACGTTCGGGTTACTGCGGGGGACGCGGAAAGACAATTCGAGCAACTGCGCGAGCTGATTGACGCGGGCGTATTTGTGCTCGACGGAGGTGCTCACCGTACAAAGACCCGCGACACAAACCCGGTGCAACAATTCAAGCTTACGTACCGAAAACTCTATGGGCTTTCCAACTTCATCGGCTTGTCGGAGCGTGATCGCTTCGAATTGTCCGGTGAGGATTTGATCAACTGGCTCGACAACCCCGCACGAGGGAAAGAGATCCTGCTTCGCAACTTAGCGAGTGCTGATGATATTGCCGAAGTCGAGGAAATGGAGGCCGCAAGCGAGGATGCTGACGACTCAGTAGGCGAAGTCAAGATTCCCGCATCAATAGACAAACGCCAGAGCGCCCAGCGGCTGCTGTTTGGATTGGAGGATGAGATAGCACCTCGCACAATTCGGTCCGCCGATGAACTCGATGACATCGTAGAGCAAAAAACGCCGAAAGCGGCCCCTGTCAGCCTGGAGGATCTGGGCCGAGTGGGCATCGAGACGGTAGTGCTTGGTTTGGGCTTTGAGGAGCGTACATTCGAGTCCGCCTGTCGGCTGTACCAAGCTATTCAGCCAGAAAACGTGATCTTGGTGCGCTACGCGGAGCCAGGCAAAGCGGACGAAATCCGGAAGTCGCTCTGGCCGTCGCTCAAAAACCGGACGGAGGTTGACTATCAGGACACGATCATTGCTGGTGTGGACGTGCCCCGCGGCAATATCCTTGTAGACATAACGGGACTGGCCAAGCCGGTCATCTTTCACACCGTAAAAAGCGCGCTTCGCCGGAACGGACGCGTGTGGATCTGCCGCACGCGGGC
Organism: Phycisphaerae bacterium; assembly: GCA_024102815.1. NCBI lineage: Bacteria > Pseudomonadati > Planctomycetota > Phycisphaerae > Phycisphaerae bacterium. The sequence continues at coordinate 11,789 of JAGFJJ010000002.1, read as the reverse complement.
AGCGACTTATTATCCGCTCGACGAGGATATCGCCGCCGTTCTAGACGCCGAAGAAGCGTTGAACAGCGGCCAGCTTCTGGAAGCACTTAGCAAAGTGCTGACGGGGGAAAATCGGCCTTATTCAATCGATCCTTTGCTGGTTTCCGATTCGGATGAGTCTCGCCGGCGAGTTCTTTGCGCGTTTTCGTCGCCAAAACATGAACGGTTGCTTACGCTGCTCGACGAGCGATCATACGAGGCCATTCTCGTAATAACGCATCGAGACAATTCACCTCGCGCAAAGATGGCCGGCATCGCGGCGGATCTGGCTGCTAGAAACTATTCGGGGACAGTGGTCGAATCGCTTTCGTCCGACGACTTGCAAGGCGTCTTGTCTTACATCACGCGGAATTACCAGGACTGGTATGTGGATCAAGGCTTCAATTTTGAGTTTGGCCTGACCGGCTCCAAGCTTCAAGCTGTGGCATGCGCTGCGGCATCCGCAGCGTTCAAGGTTTCCCAAAGTTGGTATGTGCGCCCCGCCGCCTTCGATCCGCAGCGATTCACGCACGGGGTGGGCGAGACAACGGTTTTCGAGCTATCGCTATCATAGGAAGTACGCATTATTCGTTGAAATCGCGGCGTGGTCCGAACCAATTGGCGCTGGGTAGATCACGGTTAGCGTCCGTGGCGGGAATAAGTCGGGTAATCGCGTAGTTGGCGGGCGTCCAAGTTTGGCTCAATTCACCGCGCCGACATCGGCGCTCGCGGATGCCGATTCCGCGCGATAAAATGCGGGGAATTTTCCGTTTTCCGTGAAGGCCAGAATTCGCTCATGATTTCGCCCTGGATCATACTTGTCGTTGGCGCAATAGTCCTCGCCGCCGGTATTGGCGTGTGGGTTGCTCTGGCAAAACGCGATGGTCGGCGAGTCCATGCCCAGAAACCAAAGTTCTCCGTGGGCGCAGCCGATTCAGCTCGTTCCAATGTTGATGAGGGGCCAAGACTTGGTTCAGAGCTTGTTGAACAACATTCTTCCGAACTCCCGATTCCGCTCGTGGAATCGCGCCCATTCGGCATGTCCGACATCGCGTCACCCGAGTTGCCAAAGCCCGAAACCGGTGTCACGACATTCGAGGATCGAGGCCGAAAAGGCGAAGCCGAACACCAGCAAGAGGTGATGGATGAAGGCTCGAGGGATACCAGCGATGACTTCGAGAATGCGCCACCTTCGGACAATTTGGAACAACAGGATTCCACTCCCTTTTCGGTTCTCACTTCCAGTGTGCCCGAACCCAGGGAATCGTCCGACGGTCTCGAGGACGCGCCTTATGGTGACGAGCAAGACACAATCGATGTGCAGCAGGCGAGCGGCGAAGGCGGCCCTTGTCAACCGGACGAGCAAATCGACGCGAGCGATCATGCACCGTCACTTGAGTCCGTTGCACGTGAGACCGGCGCTCCCACGATAGCGGCCGACAATCAACCGATCCACCATGAAGGTGGGGTCCCGGATTCCGCATCGGGAGATTTAACGGCACCGGAAACGCGCGACCCCCTACCGCCAGCAGAACCAGACGTGGCGGCGGAGATTGACCAGGAGTGCGGTGATAGCGAGGACTTTACAGCACCGGCAGAAGCTGCTGGCGAATCGTCAGACGACCAAGTCACGCAAACCACAGCCGGCACCACGGCGCGAGGCGACACTGAACCGGCACCAATCGCTTCGCCACGCGCTGACCAGCGACCGGAATCGGCGAACGAAGAGGCCGATGACAAAGTCAATTCTGAAAACGGCGGAGCGGAGGCGGGATCCATTGCACGCGAGGAGGCGTTTCCCGCCCAGGTGGATGCAGGTGTAAAGGCCGGGGCCACAGACCAATCAGCGCCAGTAGTGGACGCTGGCCAACCGCCTGCTCGCGGATCGTCACACAACGAAGCGACCCAAACCGCAGTCGACACCAAGGGCCGAGACGATATCGAGCTTGCGCCAAGTACGTTGCCGGCAGTATCCACAGTACCTAACGGGGCTTCAGCGGCGGAACAGGTTGAGCCGGGTACGCCACCTGAGACTGACCGGACAGTGAAACAGTCGGTGGAGCCGACCGGAATCGGCAATCGGGAGCCGTCTACTAAGCCGCCCGCAGCACGCACTGGCCCACCAGCGAAGTACCGGCCGTCGGTGCGAACAGCGGAGACGACACGTCGATCAAATAGGGAACAGTCGAGCCAAGAATCCAATGGGGGGACACGTGTTCGCTCGCTCCCGATGTTTGTTCGCGCTGTCTTTGCGCGGAGCCGCAGGAACCGCTGCCGCGTTAGCCTTCTTCCATCGCGCGCGGCAGGGCAAGACGAAGAGGTCGAAGTAATCGGGCCAAGCGGCCCGGAGAATTGGACCGCGTGCCAGGACGAGTGGTACAGCGACGTCTTTCCACCAAAGATCGAAACCCTGCTTCTGAAAGGTGCCTGTTGGGATTGCGCTGGCGACAAAGATCAGCGCTGGGTTCTGACCGGTCGCGACATTTGGGTGCTCGCCCAATCGCCCACGGGAACGATCAACGGATTTGTGTCCGTGCCGCGATTGATCCTGCAGGAAAACCATCTTGTGTTGTGTAGGAAGGAGCAGCGCGAAGCCGTACGTGAAGCCCTCTCGGATGCCGGATGCAAGGTGGCGAACGAAGTCGACGGGGGCGGATTGCCTGCTGGCTGGATTCTGTTCCAAAACGTTCAGCCAACCAACGCAATACACCATGAGGACTCTGCCGGCATCTTCAATGTTCTTCGCCCGGTTCACAATGTCGAGATTGTCTTCGAAGGTGGCATACGCTTGGGCCATGCGAATTGGCTGAACGGGCATCCACCAAGGATACGCGTGCGCGGAGCAGTGCATGACGTTGAGGTCTTGATTGATCAACAGCGGGCATCGGTGGACGGTTGCGCTGGTTACACCGCTCCCGGATGGGATGCGCCAGGTTTGCACACCGTATTCTGCGGTGGCGTTGCGGAATCCTATCAGCTTGTTGATGGGGTTCAGCAGTGGGACCAATTCGATGCGTTCGTTTATCGTCCGAGTTGGGCCGAAACAGATCAGCGGGCAGTGGTGGTATGCGGACCGATCGTCAAGCCGGTGGCCGACCACCAAGCAATCGCGTTAACGCCCGCCTCGAATACATGTTTGCTTGGGCCAACACCTGGCCAAATCGCTTTCTGGGCACAGCCGTATGATGTACGAGCAAGAGAGTGTGTCACCATTGCCGACTTTCCAATCGTCTGGACGTTGCCGGCGAATCCTTTACGCTGCGATAAGTCGCAAGCAGTCGTAAGGCTTTTGGACGAACGCTGCGTAGACGGCAATCGTGGCAACCCAGCGGGCAATTGTGAAACAGTACTGCGCTGGTGCCACGCAATCCTTGACGCAGGTCGGAAGGGGCTGCCGATCCAACCGAATAGTCAGGAGGCGAGGAAACTCTGGGATCAATACAAACGCGCCGCGCGCCGCCTATGGAAAGAGTTGCGATGAACCCCAACGACCTTTTGTTATGGCTTTCGGCAAAGGGACACGGCACTTGGGGGCGGTTCCGCGCTGCTGTGGACGAGTTGCAGGTAATGGACGAGTCCAATGGGGATGATGAGGACTTGGGTGAAGGCCGACCGGACGCTAATAGCCTTCCGATCCATCATCGACTCCGGTTGAACCTCGAGCGTCTGGCACATGCAGAGTTCTTTCGCAGGGATTTCGAGAATGGTTGGCGCGTCGTACCGCCGGTGTTGGCATGCGTCGAGGATGGAGATGGAGCGGTGGGAATCCTTTGCGGGGCAAGAACGGAAAACCTCATCGAGTGTATCACTGATCTGCCAGGCAGTTGCGTGACAAGCCGGCCCGAATGTCCCGATCGGGTTGAGATAACTGCGGAAACAAATGCCGAGTTGGAACTTATTGCGCAGGCTGCCGGTTTACACTTCGCACCGAATGCAGCCCGAATGCTATTGGGTGCCTTGCCGCCAGTTGACGATTGGCAATTGCGAACTGCCGCCGAGTTTCCATTCGGCAGCGATTGGGAAGTTCACTGCTTTTCGCCAGAATCGTTCCAGTGGTCGCAATTGACAGCGGACGAGGCACGGTCGTCCTCATTCGGCTTGTTCCGTTTTCAAGTCGCGCACCAGCCACAGTACTTCATCTCTTTGCGAAAGAGGGGATACAGGATTCCCGTCCAAGTAGGAAAGTATCTCGTTCTGAAGCGACGGCGCCATCGCGTTCTAGCTTACGATGCCGAAACGCAGGTGCTTTCCATGCCCGTCTCTTGCCGCCCGCCACTACTTGTGGACCGCGCGTTAACGCTCTGCTCCGGGTTAATTCCAGATGTCGATGGCGGGCGATTGGTTTACAGAAGGATTAACAAATCTATCGCAATGGCGGTTACCGGTTTATTGAGGCAAGCATGAGAAATCCGATCTCTGTGTTCGACGAACTGCGGGAGACGTACCTTCGCTATTTGGATAGCCCATTCGATCTCCGCTACGCCGATCTCGTGCAGGAGCGGCGGCAGTTGATTGATCAGGATGGCCGCATCTACCGGCGTCCCTTGATCGAGGCGGTTCCGGCATACAGCAGGTGCGGCGAAATGTTCGGCCAAGTCGCGCACAACCTGCTCGACGCTTCTTGGTCGCCTGACCTCGTAGATGCGCTCGTCGATTTTGTTGGTCTCGGCCTCTTTCCAGCAGGGCGTCGTCCTTATACTCACCAGCGCGATTCCTTTGGCGAGTCGGTCGTTCAACACCACGATGTGATTGTCACGACGGGAACGGGTTCGGGTAAGACGGAATGCTTCTTTTTGCCGATCGCCGCGGCACTGATCAATGAATCTACCGGTTGGACCGCGCCGGCAGCCCCAGATCCGAGAAGGGATTGGTGGCGCCACGGGCAACCGAGGAACTGGGCGCCACGTGTTAGCCAGCGTGCCCACGAAACACGGCGCGCTGCGATGCGAGCGCTGATCTTGTACCCGCTGAACGCTCTTGTTGAAGATCAACTTGGCAGGATGCGCGAAGGGTTCGACGGCATTTCTGTGCGGGCATGGCTCGACGCCAACCGATCTGGCAATCGATTCTACTTTGGCCGGTACACAGGCCGCACGCCGGTGTCGGGCAATCGCACTTCGGCCAAACTGTCGGAACTACGTGGCGAGCTGCGCAGTATTGACCAGGACGCCCAGCAGGTTGCGGGGACTCCGGCCGAACGTTTTTTCCAGAATCTCGATGGGAGCGAGATGTGGTCCCGGTGGGATATGCAAGATGGCCCACCTGACATTCTGGTCACGAATTACTCGATGCTAAATATCATGCTCATGCGCGCGGTCGACGCGCCAATTTTTGATCAGACGCGAGCGTGGCTGGATGCTGATCGTTCTCATGTGTTTCACTTGATCGTAGACGAACTCCATACATATCGCGGGACTGCGGGAACGGAAGTTGGTTATCTTCTACGGGTGCTCTTCGATCGACTTGGCTTGCCGCCAGACTCCGACCAGTTGCGCATCATCGCATCTAGCGCCTCGCTGTCCGACGATCCATCGGGCCTAAACTACCTCGAAGCGTTTTTCAGCCGTGATCGAAACCGGTTCCGCGTTGTCAGCGGTGACATTGAACCGCCGAACCCAACTGCAATCGCCGCAATCTCCGCACATGCGAACGCGCTCCGGCAACTTCACGAGTCGGCGACCGCCTCGTCTGGAACCATTGGTCAGCACATTGCTGAGGGATTCGATGCGCAGGTCGGCGGGCCTGAAGCTAATGAAGAGGCCACGACCGAACAAGTCATGGCGGCCGCATTGGAGCATATACAGGCGCCAGACGCTTTGCGCAGCGCCTGTTCCTCGCCCGAAGATCCATCGCAATTCACACCGCGCACACCGCAAGAGATTGCGGCGGTGCTGTTTCCTCAGCTTCCTCCGAATGGGGCATTTGAGGCGGTATCGGGATTGCTGACTGGCTTGTCGCAAGCGCGCCATGTATCAGGTGAGGCACCGCTTGTGATGCGGGCGCATCTCTTCTTTAGAAACCTTCAAGGAATGTGGATCTGCACAAATCCGCAATGCAGCCAAACGCCAGCCCGGCAAGAACAGTGCCCGGCCGGCCGTTTACACTATGTGCCGCGTCTCACTTGCGATTGCGGTTCGCGCGTACTTGAGCTGCTCTATTGTGAATCTTGTGGCGAGATCTTCTTTGGTGGGTATAGGCAAGATGGCCCCAATCCCAACGAGTGGTTCCTCAGTCCCGAACACCCGAACTTGGAAGCCTCGGCGGATGCGGCGAGCTTCGAAAGGGATTACTTAACCTATGCCGTGTTCTGGCCGGCCCAACAAGGGATCGCGCCCGCAAGCCCCCAGTGGACGCAGGATGGCGTAGCACGGCGATGGCGCGCGGCACAGTACACACCGAACGATGGAGTCGTACAACTCGGCGGGGCCAGCGGATATCTGTATTACGTACCGCCAATGCACGGCCAAAGCCCACCCGACGCCGACAGCGCCCTGCAGGCCTACCCAGCTCGGTGTCCCCGCTGCGATTCTGATTGGTCGTGGCGGCCGCTCGGTTCGCCCATCCGAACGCAGCGCACAGGTTTCCAAAAGATTAGCCAAGTCTTGAGCGATTCGCTTCTGAGGCAGATTCCACAGACCGCTGATGGCAATAACCGGAAGCTCGTCGTTTTTTCCGACAGCCGCCAGGATGCCGCCAAGTTGTCAGCAGGAATGCGCTTCGCCCATTACCGGGATGCGGTTCGCCAGGCGCTTTACACAAGTATGGAAGCTGCCGGGCAAGGTGCGATCGCCTTCGCGGCGCAAGCTCAGGGGCAGCAACTCTCGCAGGATCAAGTTGCGCTTGCCGCGGAATTCAGCACCTCACACCCTCTGGATGCAACGGCCATCATGATGGCTGCCAATCCCCACACGGCAAACCTTCCATCGCACGCGCATCCGGGGATTAGTTATCAGCAGGCAGCCCAGCAGATTCTAAATAGGGCTGCAAACGGGCCATTCCTGGTGCCGGAACTTTCAGCGGACGTCGCGTCGAGACTGCTCAGCCAAGGCATAAACCCTGGCGGTTACGGCCAGCGGCAGCTTTGGACGGACTGGGAGACCCGCACCGGTTCATGGCGTGACTTCTACGTTTGGAATCCAAACGGCGCCGTGACCCCACAGACCGCGCTGACACAGCCCCAGCAACAGCACCTTACCCGTATTCAAAATCAGTCCATTGTCGAACTGATCAATATTATCTTCGCGTCCGGCAGGCGGAGTCTCGAGTCACTACTGATTGCGAACGGCACCCCTGATCGAATTAACTTTGCTCCCCCGGATCAGCTTGTGCAGCAAGCGGCCGATGGTGTTGTCCGGCTACTCGGGCAACGGCGCCGGATCGATACCCATAACTCCTATACGCAGAATACGCCGCCAGCTTTTGTGGCAAGCTACCTTAGCGCGATTGCCCAGTTGCACGGCCGGCATGCCGACACGTTCTTGAACGACGTGATGGCCTATCTCTCAACATCGGGTTGCGTCTTTTCGAGTGTCATTCGCATGCAGAGGCTCTGCTTGATGGCGCCGGGAGAGAATTATTACGAATGCCCTGACTGCCGCCGAATCCATTTACACGCATCCGGCGGAGTTTGTACCGAGTGCCACGCCCAACTTGGCGTTCCAATTCCAATCGCCAACGCGCATCAATCGCTGGATTACTACACGTACCTGGCAACGCAGGCGGGCCCGCTGTTCCGCCTTAACTGCGAAGAACTGACCGGGCAAACGAATAAATCCGATGCGCGGAAGCGCCAGCGGCTGTTTCAGGATGTTTGTCTCCCGAATGGCGAGATTCCGCTCGCCGACATCATTGACCTACTCAGTGTGACAACGACGATGGAGGCCGGCGTGGACATTGGTTCGCTGCTGGCCGTGAAGATGGCAAACATGCCCCCGATGCGATTCAATTACCAACAGCGTGTCGGACGTGCCGGCAGACGCGGCGCCGGCCTCTCAATCGCGCTGACACTGTGCCGGGGTCGCAGCCATGACGATTACTACTTCCAGCGCCCAACCCGTATCACTGCAGATCCACCACCGCAGCCTTACGTCGACATGCGGCAGGATACAATTCTGAAGAGAGTACTTGCAAAAGAGGTGATGCGGCAGGCGTTTCTCGACCTCGGGCTGTTTATTGGAGAGGGTGGTGATAACGTTCATGGTGAATTCGGTAGCGCTGCCGCTTGGAACCAGCCACCTGGAGATCCTCCGCAAGGGCCAACTGTGCGCGAGCGTGTCTCGCAGTGGATTCAAAACAACACGGCCGCGATCACGCACGCGTGTAACGCGCTATTGACCTATACCGATGCAACTTTGCAATCGCAACAACCGGGCCTGATTGCCTACATTCAGAGCGACTTGATTGGGCAAATTGATGGCGTTGTGAACGATCCCTCTTTGCCGGATCAGTCGCTCAGCAAACGGCTCGCCTACCGCGGGGTCTTGCCGATGTTCGGATTTCCAACTCGAGTGCGGTTGCTTCACCATGATCCGCCAAGCCCGCGCCCGTGGCCCCCGGACGATACGGTAGACCGCGATCTGGACATCGCCATCAGCCAGTTCGCGCCTTGCGCAGAAACGGTGAAAGACGGACTGATTCACACGGCAGCCGGTGTTGTCGACTACCAGCCGCAGGGCCACACCGTCATCCAGGCCCCGAACCCTCTTGGCCCTCCGATTCCAATCGGTGTCTGTCGGCGGTGCCAGGCGGTCGATGGAAACAGTCCGCCCGCAGCGAGTTGCCCAGTATGCGGAGCAACTACGAATGACGATCCAGGCTATGAAATCGTCAGTCTGTGTGAACCTAAAGGATTTCGAACCTGGTACGGCAGCAGCCGAGATTTCGACGGCGAGTTTGATTGGACACCGCGCGGGTCACATCCGCGTGTCGGTTTCAGGAACATTAATCTCACCCCCCAGGCAAACTTCGAAGTATGGTCCGATTCAGACACCGTCTTTGTCGTCAACGACAATGACGGCCAGTTCTTCGACTTCGAACGACTTTCGCAGGGGGAAACGTGGGTGACTCGCCAGGCACTTGAGCGATCGGGAATCGCCAACCCGGCATCTGTATTAGCCACGGGCGGGCAGATTGACCGGCGAGCACTAGCTTCGATCAAACCGACAAACGTGCTTGTACTGGGAATACAGCACCCTTTACCGGTCGGCCTACAATGCTCCCCGCTTGATGTTCATGGTCGAGCAGCACTCCTTTCATTCGGCTATCTGTTGCGGCGTGCTATCGCGGTTCGTCTCGATATTGATGAAAGAGAAATCAAGATCGGTATCCGTGTGATGCAGGACTCAGCGGGAGAGGTGATCGGCCAGGTGTTCGTCTCCGATAGTTTGGAGAACGGGGCCGGCTACAGTTCAGTATATGGCGATCCGGCCGTCGCGGAGGATTTGCTGCGCTACATCATTGGACAAACCGTGCCGGACTTTCACATGCCGATTGTCAGCGACCCTCATCGCAGCGACTGCCGCACTTCGTGCCCGGACTGCCTGCGAGATTTCAGTAATTTGGTGTTTCATAATATTCTTGACTGGCGCATCGCCCTTGACATGACTCGGTTGGCCCTCGATGCGAACGCAACTATTGACTTTTCAGCACCCTATTGGCACGGGCTCGACCAGATCGCAGCGGGCCCATATTTTCAAGCCGTCGGGCTGCAGCCAGCTCAATTTGGCGGTTTGGTTGCTGGCCAAGACGGCGACTTCGTCGAGATCATTGTTCATCCTTTGTGGGATTGCGATCCAAACAGATTTGGTCCACAACTGGCGAATGCCTATGCCCAAGCACTCGCCACTGGGGCCACCGAAATTGAATTCAAATCGATATTCGAGATACTTCGAAGGCCGTATTCGTAATGACTGATGCCAACGACGCCTCGGCCCAAATCGAGCTTGAACCTATCGCGGCCGTCAGTCCTAGCTTGGCAGAAACGCTGCGCAATTGCCCATTGCAAGCGGCATTGTCTCGCATTCCCTCACTACGAAGTTGTGTGTTGGGAAACCCAAAGGCGTGGCTTGGAACCGCCTATCACGAAGTCCTCGGGAAACTCTGGAGTCCGGCGGAAGAGAACCTCACCGACGATGAGCTTGTGGAGCATTTGTGGTCGCGGGCAATTGAAACCATAAGGGCACAGGCCAGCGGGCACCCGCTCGATCGCCGGTTTTCTGATCCAAAAAAGTGGCCGGGGTATTTTTTGGCGCGGGCGTGTGTCCAGGTTCGAGCACAGCAGGCACTGGCAGAGCTTCCGCGGGAGCAGGCGAGTGGTTCGCAGGGTTGTCTAGCGACAACTATTTTTCCCGCCGGGCGACAATTAGAAATCCCGGCTTCGGGCGTCCGGGGGGACCGGGGGAGCGACAATTAGAATTCCCGGATCCGGGCGTTTGGGAGATAATCGCAACTCCTTAATTCACAGGAGGTTGCGATGGTCAAGGACAGGCAAGTGCGAACCCTGCGACAATTGTTGGCCCAAGGTTGGAATCTGGCTAGATCGGCACGGAGGTCGGGCATGGACGAGAAGACCGCACGCAAGTATCGAGTGTCGGAAGGGCTGCCATCGGAACTGGCCTCGCCCCGTACCTGGCGAACCCGACCGGACCCGTTCGGCGAGGTCTGGGCGGAGGTGGAGGCCCGGCTGGTGGCTGAGCCGAGATTGCGGGCCTACACGCTGTTTGGCTGGCTCCAGGATCGCTACCCCGGTCAGTTCCCCGAATCACAGCGGAGAACTTTCGAGCGGCGGGTTCGGCAATGGCGCGGCAGTCGGGGTCCCGGGCGGACGGTGATCTTTCCGCAGGTCCACTCGCCCGGCGACCTGGCGGCCTCGGACTTCACTCACATGAGCTCACTGGGGGTGACGATCGCTGGCCAGCCATTCCCTCACCTGCTCTTCCATTTCACGCTCACGTATTCCAACTGGGAGTTCGTCAGGATCTGTTTCTCGGAGTCGTTCGAGGCTCTCAGCCAAGGGTTGCAGGCGGCGTTCTGGGAGTTGGGTGGCGTACCTCGCCGGCATCGCAGTGACAGCCTGACCGCGGCGGTCAACAACCTTTCGGAGAACCGCGAATTTCAGAGCCGCTACCGCGAGCTGGTGGACCACTACCGGGTGCGGCCGGAGCGGATCAACGTCCGTCAGGCTCACGAGAACGGCGACGTGGAATCGTCGCACGGTCATCTCAAGACGGCCATTGATCAGGCGCTTCTGTTGCGGGGTAGCCGGGACTTCGCCAGCCGCGAGGAGTACGAACACTTTCTGCTCGCGGTGGTCGAGAAGCGCAATCTGGGGCGCGGCGACAAGCCCTCCGAGGAACGGCTGCTGCTGGGCGAACTTCCGCCAGGCAAGCTCGATCACCGCCAGTACATCCACGCGATCCGGGTTCAGCGCAGCAGCACCATCCAGGTCAAACGCAATACCTACTCGGTTCCCAGCCGCTTGATTGGTCATGAGGTGGACGTGGTGATTGACGCCGATGCGATCGAGGTTCGGTACGCGGGTGAGCTGGTGCAGCGGATGCCGCGGTTGCTCGGCAGCGGGAAGCACGCGGTGAATTACCGCCACGTGATCGATTCGCTGGTCCGCAAGCCGGGGGCGTTCAAAGACTACCAGTATCGCGAGGACATGTTTCCGACCAGCTATTTTCGCATGGCGTACGACCAGTTGTGCAGCCACCACGCTCCGCGGGCGGCGGCGCGCGAATACCTCAAGATTCTGCACCTGGCGGCGCGGG
>JAGFJJ010000001.1 GCA_024102815.1 Phycisphaerae bacterium | reverse complement strand
CTTCCAGTGGCCCCGCGAACGGCACCTGCACTTCGCGGTGGTACGGGATTTCGATGCCCTCGGCGTCAAACCGCGCCTTGAGCCGGCGGCGCAGTTCGCCCATCAGGTCCCACTGCCGGAAAACCTTTACGTCGCCAAGGATCTTGATGTCGATGCCGTCGGCGGCGAGCGAGTCCACCCGCAGCACCTTCGGCGCGACGATGATGTCCATCGGGAAGTCCGCCGCGAGCTTTTCGCACTCGTCGTTGATCACCTTCGTAACGTGCTCGATGTCCTCTTCGTAGGCGACGGAAATATTGAGATTGATTCGGCTGAACCCCTGCGTCATGTTCGTCGCGACCGTAATGGCGCTGTTCGGGATGACGTGGACGTGGCCGTTCTGGTCGCGGAGCACCGTCCGGCGCGGCGTGATCTCGATGACCTGCCCGCCAACACCCGCCACGTTAACCACGTCTCCCACGGCGTACTGGCCCTCGACGAGGATGAATATCCCGTTAATCACGTCCTTGATGAGCGTTTGCGCGCCCAGGCCCACGGCGATGCCAACCACGCCGACACCAGCCAACAACGCCGAAACCTGGATATCAAACTGGTCCAGGATGAGTGCCGTGCCAAGCAGCGCAAGGAAGATGGTGAAGAGCCATCCGAGTGTCGAAAGGAGCGTGTTCACGCGCCGCTCGACGAGTTGCTCGTCCTCCGCCCTCGCACGGCCCGCTCGGAGCGCCGCCGATCGGATCACCCGTGAGACCACGCGCGTCACCAGCCAGCGGACAACGATCAGGCCAATGAGAATGCCGACGATGTTGACGCCATTCTCGCCGAGCCAGTCCTGCCACTCTTCAGTCGTGTTCGGGATCAGAAAAAGCGCTGCCAACGTCATGCCGACACCAACTTCGCATAGCTTTGCAGCAGGCGTCGAACTCCTGCGGTCTCGAAATCGACCGTGTACTCGACGTCACCGCCGTTCGTTTGCGAACTGACGATGGTGCCCACACCAAACTTCTGGTGCTTCACCCGGTCGCCCGCCGACCACTGGGCATCGTCCGGGTTTTCCTCGCCCTGGAAGAGCGATGGCGCCGCGGCAGCTTCGGCGTAGGTCCGGCCCGTGCTTCCCCACGGCCGCTTCACATGCGACGGAATATCTGCCAGGAAGCGCGAAGGTGGGTTTGCCGCCGAAGCCCCGAACGAATATCGCCGGAACGAACGCGTTAGATAAAGGCGGTCCATCGCACGTGTGATGCCCACGTAGCAGAGCCGCCGCTCCTCCTCCATCTGCCGCGGGTCGTCGAACGAGCGGATATGCGGCAGAACGCCCTCTTCGAGACCTACCAAAAAAACGACCGGGAATTCCAGCCCCTTCGCCGCATGGAGAGTTATGAGCGTGACGGCCGGCGTGCCCTCGCGCAATTCGTCCACATCCGCCACCAGGGCGACATCCTGCAGGAACGCGCCAAGGTCACCGCCCTCTTCGCCGGCCACATCTTCGTACTCAGCCATCAGTGATCGCAGTTCGAGCACGTTCTCGAAGCGCTCGTCTGCGTCCTCAGGCGATGCCTTCAGATACTCCGCGTACCCGGTGGCCATCAGCACACTATCGAGCAGGTCGGGCAGCGTGCCCTCGCGCTGGCTCTGCAG